>MAXR01000001.1 GCA_001751155.1 Desulfuromonadales bacterium C00003068
CCTCCAATGGCATTGGCGAACCCCATATCGGCATAGGTGATGCAGAGGGTAGGCAGTGTCAGCCGTAGTGGCTGTTCTGTATTTTTGTAGTTTGCTTCAATCCACAACGTGTCCTCATGATGGTCAGTACCGGTAAGCCAGAACTCATACTTTCCTCTCCAAACGAGAGGTGAACTAGATGTAGGCGCATCCACATTGATAACTAGTTCCGTGTCGCCGGGTTTGACATTCCATATGATCGAATCCTCGGTACTCTTGATAAGTTTATCTTCGTGATAGACCTTGAAAAAGAGGTCAGGCCTGCGGTCCAAGAAGAGTTCGGTGAAATAGGATTCATCAAACTCGAACTGGAAAGCGCCTTGACTATCCGTGACAGCACTGCTGAGGGAGTCATCAAATATAAGATCCTTATCCCATGCTTCGACTCGGAGTTCTGGAACACCGCTGCTGGTCTGACGGTCTATTACGCGGGCAGTAATGCGATATTTTTTTTCCATGACTTAGCGTCTCCTTTCAAATACTCAGAATATGTACATTGAGCAGGGCAACGTTGTTGAGATGTCTGACACAATACGTGAAGGGGTCCCAGCCGTCTTCATTGGGTGGACGGTACTCTTCACCGAACATCCCCTCTGGTAGCGAGTCCTCGTCGTGCTCTACTACCGCCAGGAGGCAGAAGTGGGTGGGAAGGTCGTGTCGTGTATCCTCGGACAGTTCTTCTTCTGTGAACTGGTCTAGATTAGGGCACCAATGGAAATCATCTATTCGATGCCTGTCTAGCGCCGGTACATCGACATCAATCCTCTCTTGAACTTCTCCACTTTCATTTTCTACTGTTTTCCATTGATGTGGCGCCACGTGGGGTAGCGTATAATAGAGACGGACTGTGGTACCCTCAGCGTCTCTTCCGCCCAGGTTACGCACAGTGACAGAGATATTATAGTTTAATCCCCAATACACCTCTGTCGTCTCATCCGCTGGGGCATCTTCCCTATACACTTTGATTTCGGGCGCTTCACATTCGATATCACCGCGATAAGGTACCTCCCCGAAATCGTCTTCTGCGGTACGTACATAGACATCTATGTCCCAGTTTTCCTGGATGTATACAAATGGTGCCATCATGCGCAGTCGCCCATAGCCATAACGGTTGCGGTCTGCGGGATCGTCAAGGTTGATTCCCTGTCGGTTGGCATTCTGGGTGAGGAGTGCTTTGATCGTTTCCTGGTCAAGCGGATGCCCCCTATGGCGAGCTTCTTCAAACAGGAGCGCCACAGACCCTGCCACAAGCGGTGCCGATAAGCTGGTGCCTTGCCCACTTAAATAGCCGCTGTCTAGGTCAAAAGTGGCAGAGGACACAGGGCCAAAATGTTCTCGACCAGGCTCCGCAACACCGCCTACAGCTACAATCTCCGGTTTGATGCGTCTGTCCACGGTGGGTCCCGCACTGCTGTAATATGCGATGGGCTCACCAGCACTCGCATCAACGTAATTGTCGGGCCACTCCCCCCATTTTGCACAAGCACCCACCGTCAACATCGACTTGCAGCAAGCATGGTCGCTCAGGTTGAATTCGCCTTCGATGTGGGGGTCCAGATCGCCAGATTTTTTACAAACCCAGGCATAGTAAGTAACCTCATCCTCCCCCCAGGGGTCATGCAGATGGATAGTCGCAGAATCGCCCGGTGCGACGTTGTCGGTCTCGATCTTGATTCTGCACATAGGCGGTTCTATTATACGAAAGTCGGACTCACGACTTACGCAACCGTGCTCGTTAGTATAGACGCCTATCATTCCGGTGTCGACGTCACCATAGACGACCCGGACTTCCAGCACTCTACCGATACTCCAAATGGACAGAGAAAGGTCACTTTCTGGATCAGCATACGTCGGCTTCGTCAATGTGAACTCTGCGTCGCCGCCAGGAGAAATTGAACCGCGTAGGAAACAACGTGTATCACCGTAATTGCCCACGCTGCCCACCACGGACCGTTCTCGCCAGCTAGTGAGCTTTTCATCTATGTAATTGGGCAGTGCAGAATTTCCACGGTGAGAGCCACACTGGTCTGACATGCTGAGGTTGATCACCACGGGCATGTCCTCGTGATCTGCTACGGCAAAGATGAAATCCAGTGCCTTCATAATGCGATCGTCAAAGCTGAGAAGTAGAGGTGCAGTACAGTCGCCTTCCCCCTCAACGCCATAAACGTTAACGTGTACGATTTTGGCGAGGGGTGCGGCACCGATCCACTCTGTTTCATTCCAGTCGCTGTCGAGACCATTGCCAGCAGCAATGCCCGCCACACTGGTACCATGGCGAATCAGATCCTCATCCCTTAGCCGACAAGAGATCTGATCTTCGTCATCGCCGTATGGTTCGAGCAAGTTAATGGCAGCGTTGATATATTCGCTATCGTAAATACGTCCGAAGGGTGATTGAAAAACGGGGGAATCTTGCCCCATATTATCCCTATTTTCAGCATAACTGCTGGGTGTATACCCTGGTTGATCAGGATCGTCTGGACATTGCACCCAATAATAAAGTACTCTGGTGTCATGGGTGTCAGGGTCGCGGAAAGCGTGATGGGTCACATCAATGGCCGAGTCGATGATGCCCACAATTACGCCATTGCCTCTATATTCGTCCGGACTACCCATTGCATGTACAGCGGTTACCTCGGCCTGACCGGTTGCTTCATCAACATCGGGCAATAACATGTTCGGCAAGCTCACACGTAATGTCGCTGGCTGTGCAGCAAGATCAGCCAGTTGCTCTTTTGTCCCTACTATGGTGAAGATGTCATGCGCCTGCGAGCCTACTTCCAGTCCCATCCCGATAAGGTCATCTCGATTGCCTGTGAAAAGGGCGATGGCTCGCACCTTGATGGGCTTTGGCTTAATTCTGAGGACGCTGAAGACGGGATGCGGCAGTAGTCGATTCCTATATATGTTTTGTACCCGTTTTACTGCCTGCCGATCCTCATAGCTGGCAGTAGGAGGCAGGATATCTACTAACCGCCCGATTTCATTTATCCTTTTCGCCCGGCGGGTTTCGTAATCATCAACTTCCTTCAGAATGTCGTTGTCTGTCATGCGCAATAGGCGCCTCAGGTTTCCATCCATTTTCTGCAAAATCTCTTCATCCAATTTGCTATATGGCGGTTCTTGTTTTTGTTTAGACATAAATCATCCTCCTTTCATTGCGATCTGAAAATCGCTTTCTGGGGGCCACCCTCTATTTCATTTATTCTTTTTATTTACATCTGTTAAAAAATAAACCGTTACCCTATAAAAGCTTTCCGATTGCACCTCTCAATAAGCCTAGCTATCAAGAGGACTTTGAATACATGCTGTCCTTCCGCATTACAGGATTATAAATCTTTCATCGCTTCTGAATATTTCATCTGCCCTAAGTCTCGGACTCCCACAAAGAACACACAGGGTCCT
>MAXR01000002.1 GCA_001751155.1 Desulfuromonadales bacterium C00003068
AAAGTACCCACGCGCTCACGACATCAAAACAGATAAAGCGCTGTATGAATATACGATGAATCTTAAGAATCAGTTTTTGCGTAAAACGAACCCACTCAGCAAGGTGGTATTTGACAACAAGATTGATGTGATCCATCAGGCTTTGGGGCTGCACACCTTTATCTCGCGTGTTCAGGGATCGAAACTTAAGGCGAAACATGAGATTCGTGTGGGTGTGGTATTTAAGACGGCACCTGAAGAGTTTTTACGCATGATCGTGATTCATGAACTGGCGCACCTGAAGGAGAAACAGCACAACAAAGCGTTTTACAAACTGTGTTGCCACATGGAGGACAGCTATCACCAACTTGAGTTCGACATGCGCATGTATCTCACCCAACTTGAGCTTTTTGGCGCCATCTACCTATAGAGGTATACCTACAATTACAACCCACCTCGAACAACAAAGCCGGTTCGGAGTGGCCTCCGAACCGGCTTTAGTTATGCTAACGACAATCAGTCAAATCCAATAACCTGCTAAAAGTTCCAGAATTCATCAATCTCATCATCAGTAAAATCCCACACGGCATTGTGAGGTGGTACCGGATCGGATTTAAAGAATTCGGGCAGGCGATCATGCTTATTATTGAAGCCAGCATCAATATTGAACTGATGCTCGATCTTCATCACTTTTTTACCCAACTCGGTGACATCGTCACCGGATAGCTCGGTGCCAAAGCGAGCATTGTGCCAAAGCGAGCATTAATCATGTCGATCAAGGCGGGCAGGCAGGCGGCATCATCAAGGGCGGGAAAAGCGATAAAAATGCACATACCGGTCGAGTCAATCGCAGCAGTAGCAATTTGCAGGTTACGCGACAGCTCGACCTGACCAACCTTACTTAACGGATCGACAAATTCACCAACACCGAGAATATTGGAGGCGATGGTGTAACCGGCGGTATGATCGGCTCCCATTGGGCTGGTGGCATAGGTGATACCAATCCCTTTGACACTGCGTGGATCATAGGCTGGAATCGCCTGATTTTTAACAACCGGCACTCTTGTTACACCGTAAGCTTTACCGAGTAGTCCAGCGCCACTACCGATGAGACGACCCAGCGGTGTCCCCTTGCACAGTTCGTCGCGCAACAGGCGCAGCATCCCTTCACCATCGCCAAACGGAATAATACCCGCCTCCATCGCCACGCCGATGGTTACGGCTGTTTCGATAGAATCGACCCCGACATCATCCATGAGACTGTCTGCTTCAGCGATTTGATCGAGGTTATCGATGCAGCAATTGGCACCGAGCCCCCAAATAGTTTCATATTCAAACCCAGAGGTGAGGTAGTTACCATCTTTATCGTTATAAACCTGTGAGCATTGGATAACACAACCACGATGACAACCATGCCTTACTCTGCCACCGCGTTCAGCAATGGTGTGGTGCATGGTTTCGCCACTGATCTTATCGTGACCATCGAATTGTCCTGTCCGGAAGTTATGTGTTGGCAACCCTCCTGCCTCATTGAGGATATTGACCAGCACATTGGTGCCGTAAGTGGGTAAACCCTCGCCAGAGACGGGATGATCAAGCAGAGTTTTAGCAAACACCCGCGCAGATGCTTTAAACTTATCGGCATCAACGAGGGGAACTGCGGGTGAGCCTTCAGAGTCAACGGTGATAAATTTAATCTTTTTTGAGCCCATAACAGCGCCCATCCCCCCCTGGCCATGGCTGCGAATCTTACCGTCGGGATCTTTAACTGAAATATTGGCCGCCGCCATCTTCAGCTCGCCAGCTAGGCCGATGGTCATTACGCCAATTTTTTTACCCTTTTTGGCAACTTGCTCTTCAATGACAGCAAAGTTTCCTTTGCCAAGCAAGGCGCACTCCTCCTCAATTGTCACACCATCCATGGTGACGTGCAGGCTGTAGAAGGTATCTGCAGCAGGCAGCCCTTCGATAATCATCGCCTTGATCCCCATACGGGCAAACTGCTGGGCAGTGGTACCGCCAGAGTTACTCTCCTTGATACCGCCAGTCAGCGGACTTTTAGCGCCACACGACATGCGACCAGACTGTGCCGCCGCAGTACCCGAGAGCAGGCCGGGGGCAAACACCAAGATATTGTCAGGACCTAACGGATGACAGAGGGGCGGAACTTCAGCCGCAACAATGGTTGAGGTGAGTGCGCGGCCACCGAGACCGATCCATTCCTCAGGAACCTCCTCGATACAGGTTGTTAAATTTGTCATGTTGATGCGAAAAACCTTGTCCATAACGACCCCCTTGTTGCGATTCAGGTTGAAACACATACCAGTGCCTTGGTGCGTGCTAGAAAATTAACCAGTATGAAGAACTATACCAAGGGATAGTGATATGACAACATGACGAGATGAAATAGAAGTGAGCGGTAGCAATGAGGGCCACGAGGTTTGAAAAAGGAAAAGCGATAAACTGGCTGACGAACGCTAAACACTACACAACAAAAAACAATGGTTATTAAAAAAGCCCTCTACCTGACGGCAAAGGGCTTTCTCTATTCAAACAGGATCGGAAATACAATGATCCCAATCAGTGATCCCAATCATCGGACTATTTATTCCCACTCAATGGTTGCGGGTGGCTTGCTTGAGATATCGTAGGTGACGCGATTGATCCCTTTTACCTCGTTGATAATACGACCACTGATATGGGCCAGATCAGCATACGGCATCGGATACCAACCTGCGGTCATGAAGTCTTTAGTTTCAACGGCACGAAGAGCAACCACGTACTCATAAGTACGGCCATCGCCCATGACACCAACACTTTTAACAGGGAGGAACACGGCAAAGGCTTGGCTGATCTTTTCGTAATGGCCCGTGCGGTACAACTCTTCCATGTAGATGGCATCGGCCAACCGGAGGATATCGGCGTACTCTTTTTTTACTTCGCCGAGAATCCGCACACCGAGACCGGGGCCGGGGAATGGGTGACGCCAGACCATTTGGTGCGGCAGACCCATCTCTTCGCCGATGGCACGAACTTCATCTTTAAACAGTTCACGTAGCGGTTCGAGTAGTTCGAGCTTCATGTAATCAGGGAGACCACCAACATTATGGTGACTCTTTATATTATGCGCTTTACCCGTTTTACCACCCGCTGATTCGATAACATCAGGGTAGATCGTCCCCTGTGCTAACCATTTCGCGTCAGATATCTTGTTGGATTCCTCTTCGAAGATATCGACAAACAGTCCACCGATAATTTTACGCTTTTTCTCTGGATCAGAAACACCGGCGAGGCCATCGAGAAAACGCTGTTCAGCATCAACACGAATCACTTTAACGCCAAGGTTTGAGGCAAAAGTGCTCATCACTTGATCGCCTTCATTGAGGCGCAGTAAGCCGTTATCGACAAATACACAGGTAAGTTGATCGCCAATGGCGCGATGGATCAGTGCCGCAGCAACAGAGGAATCAACGCCACCCGAAAGACCGAGAATCACGTGATCATCACCAACTTGTTGCTTAATCCGCGTCACCGCATCATCAACAATATGACCGGGCGTCCACTGCCCCGTGCAACCACAGATTTTACGAACGAAGGTATCGATCAGTACTTCACCATGAGGAGTGTGGTTAACCTCGGGGTGGAATTGAACGCCGTAAAGATTGCGTTCCACATTTTGGATTCCGCAGACAGGGGCATTAAAGGTGGCAGCAATCACTTCAAAACCTTCGGCAACGCGCTGAACATGGTCGCCGTGGCTCATCCATACTGGGGTTTTGCCATCGACAAAAAAGCCATCAAACAGTGGCCCTGGTGTCCCTTGGCTGAGCAATTCGGCATGACCGAATTCACGCTTACCAGCAGGAACCACCAAACCACCAAAGTGACGATTAAGCAATTGCATACCGTAGCAAATAGCAAAAACGGGAACGCCTAATTCAAACAGTTCTTCGTCAACAACAGGCGCGCCCTCATCATAAACCGATTTTGGCCCACCCGATAGGATGATACCATTAGGAGCGAAATCGCGAATGGCTTGCAGATCCATATCGTAGGGATGTAGTTCACAATAAACATGCGCTTCACGCACTCGCCGCGCGATGAGTTGGGTATATTGGGAACCAAAATCGAGAATCAGAATTCTTTCGCTATGTAGATCAGACATGGTGTCGCTCCTTGGTATGGATAAGCTGCTGAATCGCTTCAGCCTTAAACGAACGAAAGCCCGTAGGTACGTAACGGGCTTTCGTTGCAATATGAGATCGTGTCAACGCAGCCTATGTAGGCCGCTCAATGCGATAGTTCGGTGCTTCGTGAGTGATATTCACATCGTGAACATGCGATTCACGTAAACCCGCATTGGTGATACGGATAAACGTTGCTTTCTGCTGTAGAGCTTTGAGATTCTGACAGCCGGTATAACCCATGCCAGCCCGCAGACCGCCAAGTAGTTGATGGACATTCTCCGACAGTGTGCCACGGAAAGGAACACGCCCCTCGATCCCCTCAGGAACCAGCTTAACATCGTCTGCAACATCACCTTGGAAGTAACGATCTTTACTCCCTTTTTTCATAGCACCTAAGCTCCCCATACCACGGTAAGACTTGTAGGTACGGCCTTGATACAGGATTGTTTCACCGGGAGACTCTTCGGTTCCAGCGAACAATGAACCAATCATGATCACGTCAGCACCTGCGGTAATGGCTTTGGGCAATTCACCAGAATACTTGATACCACCATCAGCAATGAGAGGGATACCTGCCTTCTGAGTGACGAGCGCAACGTCAGCAATGGCCGTAATCTGTGGGACACCAACGCCAGCGACAATACGTGTGGTACAAATAGAACCAGGACCGATACCAACTTTCACAGCATCAACGCCGGCCCGAATCAGCGCTTCAGCAGCTCCTGCTGTGGCAATATTGCCAGCAATCATTTGCAGCGCAGGATAGTTGCGCTTGATCTCAGCAACAGCATCAATAACGCCCTGTGAATGACCATGAGCGGTATCGACAATTACCGCATCTACACCCGCACGAACCAGCAATTCAATGCGCTCGTCACAGTCACCACCAACACCAACCGCTGCAGCAGCACGTAGGCGGCCAAACTCATCTTTACATGCGGAAGGATATTTACGCACTTTTTCGATATCTTTAATGGTGATCAATCCTTGCAGGACATAATCATCATCAACCACCAACAACTTTTCAATCCGATGTTTATGGAGGTGAAATTTGGCTTCCTCGAGAGTGGTTCCCGGAGGAACGGTGACCAAGTTTTCTTTGGTCATCACATTTTCGATAGGCTGATCAAGCTTTGTTTCAAAACGCAGATCACGGTTGGTTAAAATCCCCACCAAGCGACCGTTTTTAGTTACGGGAACACCAGAGATCCGATATTTCTTCATCACCTCCAGAGCCTCATAGATTTTTTGACCTGGTTCCATGGTGATCGGATCGACAATCATGCCGCTTTCCGATTTTTTAACCTGATCTACCTCAAGTGCCTGCTCCTGCGGCGACATATTCTTATGAACAACACCAATCCCACCTTCGCGTGCCATACAAATCGCGGTGCGCGATTCTGTTACGGTATCCATCGCCGCCGACATCAGTGGAATATTCAGCTTGATTGATGCGGTTAAATTGGTTGAGAGATCTACCTCTTTTGGCAGAAACAGCGAATGATCAGGGACAAGAAGAACATCATCAAAGGTGAGTCCTTCCCGTAATTCGGGATCCAACATTTTGGTCTCCTTTGCAGAGAATTTATAGTGTTAATATATGAGTTATTACGCAAATTTTATTTAACTGGACATACTATCCCTCAACGCAGCTACCGTCAAGNNCTAGGGGCTATTTACGAAGGAATAAACATCTCACAGTTGTCAATTTTGTAGATCACCGCACTCAACAACGCGATAGTGTATTCTAAGTCAGCCAACGACAGCACCTCAACGGGCGAATGCATATAGCGCAGTGGAACACTCACCAGTGCTGCCGCCACGCCGCCACGGCTCAATTGCATCACGTTGGCATCGGTTCCCGTTGCCCGTGGCATGCCGACCACTTGATAGGGAATATCAAGCTCGATAGCCGTTTCACAAAGCAAATCAAACAAAACGGGGTTGATGTTAGCACCACGAG
>MAXR01000003.1:0-2101 GCA_001751155.1 Desulfuromonadales bacterium C00003068
ATCAATACCAACCCCTCTCCTTCAAGAATCAGTAAAGCTTCGCGCAGTGGCGTTCGACTAACGCCAAGCGCCTCGGCCGTCTCACGTTCAGGTATATTCCGGCCGGGGACCAATTCACCCAACAATATTTGTTTTCTAAGAACATCAGCAATCTGATCACCGAGTCGTTTGCGCGATATCGTTGGTATCCNNTTAATTCACCGTTATTGATCACAAACCATACTCATACATACACACTGTAGTTGGCTCTGGCGACCAAATTATTTATTTTTTATTTGGTATACCATATTTTCTTGCTTAATTCCGATATCAAGTGTACCAATTAATCATACAATTAAAATGACACCTCGGACAACGAGGGCAATTTGTAAACCTTAGTTTCAATGGAGGATCAAATGAAACTTAAATCCCTAATAGCTACAACTGCTACTGCTGCCCTTTTGGCCAGCGGTGCATTGGCTGCCGATTTCAATCTGCGTATGCAAACACACCACGCACCAGAATCGGTTTCCGGTAAATCCGCTCAGAAATTCATTGACGACGTTTTCGCTATGACCGCTGGTCGTGTGGAAATCGAAATGTTCTGGTCGTCCGCTGTTGTTGCATCCGTTGAAGGTTTCGACGCTGCTGCAACCGGCATTCTGGACGGTGAAATGCACGGTGCTGCATACCAAACTGGTAAGAACCCTGCGTTCCAGTTCTACGGCGATCCAATGGGCGGCTACAACACGCCTTGGGAAATGTATACCTTCCTATACTTCGGTGGTGGTCTAGAAGCAGCCAACGAATTGTATGAAGAGTACAACATGCACCTTGTTGGCTGGTATGCTCCGGGTCAGGAGACAATGTCGTCGTCCAAACCGCTTGCTGGTCCTGCTGATCTACAAGACTGGAAATTCCGCTCGCCTCCAGGTCTCGAAACTGAAATCTTCGCTGAATNNCGATCGTGATGGACTTCACCGAAATCTTTACAGCGCTGGAAACTGGCATCATCGACGGTGCCGATGCAACGTCTCTAGCCGGGAACGAATCTCTGGGTCTTTATGACATTGTTAAGCACGCCACCTACCCTGGCTTCCACTCGATGCCAGCTGACCACGTGACATTCAACCTGGATGTGTGGAACTCGTTCCCTGCTGACATTCAGGCAATCCTTGAAGTTGCGACACAAGCGTTGGCTCTGGATATGTCCATGCGTACAAGCTTGGCAAACAACGAAGCTAAGGTTCGTTTGCAAGAACAGGGCGTGACACTTTATGATTGGAACCCGGAAGATCGCGCTGAGTTCCGCGCGGGTGCTCAGACAGCTTGGGATGGCTGGGCTGCGAAAACACCAGAGGCTGCTGCCGCTGTTGAATCGCACCGCGCATTCCTACGCCGCATGGGTATGATTGATTAAGTCAATCTCACCTCTAAAATCTCGTGGTGAGCCTTCAGTGGCTCACCACACTTACTGGACTAACACCACCTATATTCAGGGATAGACCATGGCCGATAATGATAACAGTATTTGGCTAGGACCTAAGCTTAGGCCACTAGTTAAAAAGTTCACATTGGCAAGCGCAGGATTATTCGTCGCGCTGGTAGCATGGGTTATCATCGGAGATTTAACTGTCGGTTTGGGCATTGAGCTGAGAACAGTTCTGCACCCGACAACAAATCTTTCGGTACTACTAATGATGATCGCCGGTACGGTCACGTGGTTCTCGGCTTCAATATATTTATCAGATTTCAAAGGCGATATCGAACATGAACCCGAAGGTTTCTTCGATGTTTTCAGTCTGGTCTGGTCCCGCGTCACAATGATTGGAATTGTGCTCGTGGTTCTCGTAATGTTTTACGAAGTGCTCTCGCGCTACATTTTTGAAAAACCAACCCTTTGGGCGAACGAGCTGTCGCTATGGCTGGCGGGGTTCATTTTCTTGTTTGCCGGGCTTTATGCTATGCAACAACGTTGTCACATCCGAATATATGTCATCTATGACCTGCTGCCGCGATGGATGCAAAAAGCCGCCGACACTCTATCCGTCTTTCTACTTTGGGTGTTCACTGTCTCGCTGATTTGGGGTGGATATAATGAATCCCGCGACAAGTTTCTCCG
>MAXR01000003.1:2183-2969 GCA_001751155.1 Desulfuromonadales bacterium C00003068
GCACCAGAGTCACACACACCTATGGACGAAATCGACGAGACCGAGATCGAGCATATCCGTCAGAGTATTAAGGACTAAAACAATGGTCGATATCGGCACACTTTCATTAGTACTGCTGTTGGGATTGTTCTTCCTGCTGGCCATAGGTATGCCACTCGGTTTTGCATCCGCAACACTAGCTGTCGGCGTTCTGGTTCTAAAATTCGGACCGGACATCACTTTTGGGCATTTCGGGCGCGGGCCGCTCGGCGTGACAGGGCAAGCCATATACCGGCAGTTAACCAACTATATGCTGATATCGGTGCCGTTATTCATATTCATGGCCGCCCTGTTGGAACGATCAGGTATCGCCAAAGATATGTATTCTTCGCTGAATGTCTGGATGTCCAGAACGCGCGGCGGTATCGCCGTAGTGACTTCGATCATGGCGATCATTATGGCCGCTATGTCCGGGATTATTGGTGGCGAGGTTGTGCTACTTGGCTTGATCGCGCTGCCGCAAATGTTGCGGTTGGGGTATAATCAAAATCTTGCAATCGGAACAATTTGTGCCAGTGGCTCGCTTGGAACAATGATCCCGCCATCCATTGTGTTGATCTTCTACGGCCTGATTACCGAAACCTCGATCAAGGCGCTGTTTACAGCCTCGTTCCTGCCCGGATTCATTCTGGCCTCGTTCTTCATCGTCTATATTCTTGTCGTCACAAGAATAAACCCAGATCTGGCCCCCCTGCCAGAACCGGAACCAGGCGAACCCTCCGGTCGCGAAAAGACAATATTATTCGC
>MAXR01000004.1 GCA_001751155.1 Desulfuromonadales bacterium C00003068
GGCTTTGAACGGTGAAAGTGTTGATAGGCCAGATCTGTGGCCGTTCGCCCACGCGGGGTGCGGTTGATATAGCCCTGCTGGAGAAGGAACGGTTCAATCACCTCTTCAATGGTATCTTTTTCTTCACCGATGGCCGCCGCAAGGGTGTCGAGACCAACGGGACCACCACCAAATTTATCAATAATGGTTCGTAGCATCAGGCAGTCCATGTGGTCAAAGCCGCAGTGGTCCACCTCAAGGCGTGTTAGGGCCGTGTCGGCAACAGTTTGTGAGATGGTGCCGTCATTTTCAATTTCAGCAAAGTCGCGCACGCGGCGGAGTAAGCGGTTGGCAATGCGCGGAGTGCCACGACTACGGCGGGCGATCTCAATGGCACCATCGCTATTAATCGGCACATTGAGGATGTTAGAACTGCGTTCAACAATGATCGCTAATTGATCATGATTGTAAAACTGCAACCGACTGATCACGCCAAAACGGTCGCGTAGCGGTGATGAGAGTAGTCCCGCCCGAGTGGTGGCACCAATAAGGGTGAAACGGGGGATATCGAGTTTGATTGTCCGCGCCGAAGGGCCTTGGCCAATCATAATATCAATCTGAAAATCTTCCATCGCGGGATAGAGAATCTCTTCAACAACGGGGGAGAGGCGGTGTATCTCGTCAATAAACAGCACGTCGCCCTCTTCAAGATTGGTCAAAATCGCAGCAAGATCGCCCGGTTTTTCGATTACTGGACCCGATGTGCTTTTGATGCTCACGCCCATTTCGTTGGCGATAATGTTCGCCAGTGTGGTTTTTCCCAGACCAGGAGGGCCATAAAAAAGCACATGGTCAAGGGCTTCACCACGATTTAGGGCGGCCTGAATGAAGATACTCAGGTTTTCCTTAGCCTTCTGTTGACCAATATATTCTGTAAGTGTTCGTGGTCGCAGTGGATTGTCAAAATGGCTGTCGTCGTCGCAGATGTCGGGGGTGATGAGGCGTTCTGACATGGTCGTTTCTCGTCTCGGTTTAGCGAATAAGAAGTTTAAGGGCCGCTTTAAGAACGGTTTCCATTGTATCGTCAGCGCCAATAGTGATCTTGGCAAGCGCTGCGCAAGCCTGTTTCTCTTTGTAGCCGAGGTTGATCAGCGCCGAGAGGGTGTCGTCATTGATATCGATGGGGGCGGAGTTTCTCCGGCTGTCATCAGTTTGAGCAGGATCAATCGCTGACAGTTTGCGAATTTTTTCACGCAATTCAAGGATTAACCGTTCCGCCGTTTTTTTACCAATGCCGGGTAACGNNTAATGAGCGCATCGCGTAGATCAATACACGACATGTGGGATAAAATATTGAGTGCCACCTTTGGGCCGATTCCTGAAATGGTGAGCAGCAGAATAAACATCTCCTTTTCAATCGGCGTTAGAAAGCCAAATAGCAACAGCACATCTTCACGAACATGGGTGTGAATATGCAAGGTCGCAACGCCCTCGTCAGGAAGGCTGTAAAAGCTCGATAATGGAACCGCTACCTGATAACCAACACCGTTGACGTCGACAATGATCTGTTCGGTAGTTTTGCTGGCAATCTTTCCCGTGAGTAGAGCAATCATTTTTGCATCCTTTTTTCCTGTTTCTTTTGGGCTGAGATCGCTTTTTCTAGGCGGTTGGTAAGATGAAAACTATTGGCGTGGCAGATGGCAACAGCCAAGGCATCTGATGCATCCTCCTGAGCAATTTCAGGGAGCTTCATCAGTGCCTTAACCATCTGTTGAACTTGAGTTTTTGCCGCTTTGCCGTAGCCAACCACGGCACTTTTAACCTGTAGCGCAGTGTATTCGGAAACAGCGAGTTCAGCACCTACGCAGGCCACGATCGCAGCACCTCGCGCTTGGCCTAGCTTTAGCGCCGATTGAGCATTCTTAGCCATGAACACCTGCTCAATGGCCACCACGTCGGGTTGATAACGCTCAATCACCTCAACCAATCCAGCGTGGATAATTTTTAAGCGTTGTGGTAGCTCATCCTTGCTGTTGGTGTAGATCGCACCATTATCCACGTGCACCAAGCGGTTGCCATTTTTCTCAATGAGGCCGTAACCAGTAATTCGGCTGCCCGGGTCGATGCCAAGAATTCTCATTGTGTGTGGTTAGCCCATGAGCTCAGCAAGAACCTCATCGCTGAAATCGGCATTAGTGTAAACGTTTTGTACGTCATCGTTATCTTCGAGTTTTTCCATCAATTTAAGCATTTGACCCGCTTTTGTGATGTCGAGATCAACTTGGTTTTGTGGCAGCATGGTGACTTCAGCACTGGTGAACTCTAGGTTGCTTTCAGTCAACGCATCACGTACAGCGATAAAGTCGGTTGGCTCTGTGATTACTTCGTAGCTATCGCCCTCGTCCTTCACGTCTTCAGCACCATTTTCGAGAGCAATTTCGAAAATCGTATCAAAGTCAACCTCGTTGCTAAAGGAGATAACCCCTTTGCGATCAAACAGGAATGCTACCGAACCGTCAACACCGAGGCTACCATTTTGCTTGGTGAAACAATGGCGAACGTCAGCAACAGTACGAGTACGGTTGTCGGTCAAAATTTCAACCAATACCGCAACGCCACCGGGACCGTAGCCCTCCATGGTTCCCTCTTCGTAGTTTACGCCATCGAGATCGCCCGTACCTTTTTTGATCGCCCGCTCAATGGTGTCCTTAGGCATGTTGCCTGCTTTAGCTTTATCGACAGCAGCACGTAGCCGTGGATTCATGTCAAGGTCGCCGCCGGCAATTTTAGCAGCAACGGTAATTTCCTTAATCATTTTGGTGAAGATTTTGCCCCGTTTTGCATCCTGAGCACCTTTACGGTGTTTGATGTTCGCCCACTTACTATGTCCAGCCATCTGTGTGCCTCCTTGGTGAAATAAATATGAGATCAAATTGTGCGAATTGTCTGGTGATGAAGTTCTCGGTGCTGGCCATAGCGTTCGATCAGCTTTTGCCAGTACGAAAAACCCGCGAATTATAACATGAAGGCAAAACCTGCGGCAAGGTCAATGTCGGATTGGGGGCGATGGATTGTATCGGGGCGTGTGACTCGGTGGCTTGCTGGAGAAACTTGCAGAAAATGGATAAAAAAACGCCGCACGGAGGAGAGAGTCCTGTGCGGCGTATAAATTAGGGAGTTAATTTCTTGAAAGGGGGGTAAGAATGATTGTCTCCCGTGTCATTATGTAGTGCTGTTATAGTTAGCATTGTGTGTGCCAACTTTGCGGGATGGGGAATTTTGGGAACAGAAAATACCCTATCTATTTGAAATTACTGTTCAAAATGTGGAATAATTATTCTTTATCTGTTGCGCTGCCACTCGTATTTGTTCTTACGGTGTGTGTCATAGTTGGCACGCTAGCGATCTGTGTGTGTCGAAAGTGGCTCACTTTCCTGCGTAAATCAGTCGGTGTTGGTGGTCGGCTTAAAGTTTTCCCCTTTGAGGTTGTGCCGTTCCAGCAAGCGGTACAAACTGCGCCGTGGTAATTGTGCGGCGCGAGCGGCCTCTGAAACATTGCCACCCGCATCGCACAGGTAGCTTTTAAGTAGCCCTTTTTCAACCAAGGTGATCTGTTTTTGTAACGTATGGCGAAACGATGCTTTGACGCCATTCGGTTCATCTTGATGTTTGCCAATCAGTTCGGTAAACACCACCGGCAGGTTTTCAAGGTGGATACAGTTATCCTGTGTCAATACTGCCGCTCGTTCAATAATGTTCTGTAATTCTCGGATATTTCCCGGCCAACGGTATTGACGCATGGCTTGAATCGCACGCCGATCAATACTATCGATGTTTTTATTCACCCGTTTGCTGGTGCTGCGCAAAAACTGTTCTACCAGCTCATCTAGCGAATCGAGGCGGTTACGTAGCGGTGGCATGGTGATGGAGAACACATTGAGGCGGTAAAAAAGGTCCTCGCGAAACCAGCCCTCTTGAACACCTTGCTCAAGGTTTTTGTTGGTGGCTGCAATCAGGCGTACGTCCACCTGTTTGGTGCTGTTGCCACCGACAGGTCGAATCTCACCACTGTCGAGTACTCGTAGTAGTTCAGCCTGTAGTTTCGGTGTGATGTCGCCAATTTCGTCTAAAAAGATGGTGCCGCCATTCGCGGCCTCGAATAATCCCTTTTTGTCGGTCAGAGCGCCCGTAAATGAGCCCTTGGTGTGGCCGAACAGCTCACTCTCCATCAAGCTGTCGGTGAGGGTGGTGCAGTTGAGCGTTACCAGTGTTTTGTCGGTGCGTTGGCTCATTTTGTGGATTGCTCGTGCCGTAAGTTCCTTGCCGGTACCGCTCTCGCCACGGATTAAAACCGTCGTCGGTGTTGGGCCAACTTGGCGAATCAGGTTGAGAACCTCGGTGGTATGAACATCCTTACCGACAATGGCCAGTTCGCCAAACTCCTGTGATAACGCATGTTTGGCCAACTCATATTTTTGCGCCATAATGACGCGATCCTCTTCCAACCTTTTGAGCGCGTAGGGCAAGCACATCTCGGTGTCGGCAAGTCCTTGATGCACGGCAATTGCGAGTTGGCGGCAGGTGTCGTAACCGCAGGCACCACAGTCCAGCTCATTTTCTTGGGCATCTTTATTGATATGCTGCAAAATTTTACGAATACTGTCACCACTTGGCAGATCTAAGCGCTTATGTTTATTACGAAAGGTGCGTGTGAAGCTGATCTCGGGGGGCTCGCTATTGTAGCTATCAGCGGTATTGTATTGAATGTCGCCATTTTTATAATGTTTGTGGATCAGCGTGCGCTTGGCAAATGTTGTCAGCCGATTATTGCGCCCTGGGCCACCAATACAGCCACCGTTGCAAAAGCGGATATCCACTAAGCGCGCGGTGATTCGCCCCGCAGCAAGGTCACGAATGATCTCCAACGAATTTTCCTCCCCTTCGGCAGAAATGAAACGCGGCTGAAAAAAACTATCCTGAATATTGAACACTTGGAATGGCCCACCTGTTACAGGGAACAGGCTGCCCTTGTCGGGCTTGAGACCATCAAACGGGGTGCCCCCTAAGCGGGTGAGATCAATGCGTTGCTGGTGAAACATTTGGCTTAACTCTTTGTAGGTTAGCACCGCATCAATCACTCCGCTAACCTGTTCGGCAGCAATCTCAAACTTGCCCGCAATACATGAACTGATATAGACCACCCGTACCGCATCGCCATGAATTTTTTTCAGATAACGACCAATCGCCACCATCGGTGACACCGTTGGCATCAGATTTTTTAACATCTGTGGGTAGTGGCGTTCAATCAGGTCAACAATGGTGGGGCAGTGGGTGGTGATCAGCGGTTTATCTGAAGGCTGTGACACCAGTTCATTATAGGCGGGGGCGATCATCTCCACCCCAGCGGCTCCTTCATGGACTTCGTTAAATCCCAGCCGATTGAGGCCGGTAACCAGTTGGCCGGGAGTGATATCGTGGAAAAACGCTGGGAACGAGCAGCCTAGTACGGCAATCGTTTTGTGCGCCGCCGCAAGCAGTTGGCGTGTCTCCTCGCTACTATCTTCAACCACCTTTGCTTTTTGGGTACACACTGCAATGCACTTGCCGCAACCAATGCAGCGGGTGTGGATCACCTCTGCATAGTGCTCCTTGACTTTAATTGCCTTAACAGGGCAATTTCGCACACAAGCGTAACACTTACGGCAGCGTTCTTTTACGGTTTTGATTGGTCCCATCAGCAGTTCTCCTTCGAATGTTTTTTGCAGTGTGCCATTGTTGGCACAGGGTGTCAAGGGAGGAGAGGGGCGGTGGTTGGTGTTGTATTCTTGACGCTATTTACGTTTTGATTGACAAAAAGAGGGGGGGAGAAGGTGGGGCTGTTAAGAATTTCTTTAGCGCAATAATTTCACTTTATTCGAGTCAGCCTTAAAAAACGAGATTGATGCGTGCAATTGCTCCGGCTGTGATGAGACTGAGTTCCGCAGAAGTTGCCATCTGATCGGAGAGCTGTGCGTTTTGTTGAATCAGCTGATCCAATTGCTGAATGGCCTTATTGGCCAGATCCGCACAGACATCTTGTTCTTTCTTCGCAGCGGATATCTCCTGAACCAATTGCGTCGTGCGTTCAATGTTTTGGACCATGTGCTGTAACATTGGTCCAGCATTTTCCGCGACCTCAACACTGGTAGATAAAGGCTCGCTTATCTCGGCCGCCGTAGATTGACTTCGTTCGGCTAATTTGCGTACTTAGCTGAAGCAACAACGGCAAAGCCCTTGCCGCGTTCCCCCGCACGAGCCGCTTCAATGGCGGCATTAAGAGCCGATAAGTTGGTCTGACGAGAGATCTCTTCGAGAATCAAGATTCTGTCAGCAATCTTTTTCATTGAGTATCGGATTCACGTATCGGTAGTTGAATGCTGAAGGTGGTTCCTTCGCCTAGCGTGCTTTGCACATCAATTCTGCCACCATAACTTTTAATGATATCGTAACAAACACTCAGACCGAGGCCTGTTCCTTTTCCTACCTCCTTGGTGGTGTAGAACGGAGTAAATATGTTTTGGATGGTTTCTTCGGCCATGCCGCAGCCAGTGTCTCTGATCTCAATTACGATCTGATCACCTTTCGACTGCGTTAGAATATGAATTTTCCCATGCTCATCAATAGCCTGTGAGGCATTAACGAGCAGGTTGATGAATACTTGGCTCAGCTGGTTGGAAATACAGTAAAAGAGGGGGGCGAAGTGATACTCTTTAATTAACTCTGTATTGTATTTTAGCTCGTTATGGACAAGTTTTATGGACTGGTCGAGACAGTCATTGATATCCACCATCTTTTTCTTGTCTGTGCTGTCTTGATGAGCAAAACCTTTGAGGTTGTTAACAATCTCTGTGACTCGTGTGGTGCCATCAAGAGATTCACTGATTAAGTCCTGAATGTCGTCGAGCACAAAATCGATTTTATGTTTTTTCTCTAATGCTTTGAGTTGCTCAATCTCAAGGGGGATAGAAGCGTTCAATTCCGTCAT
>MAXR01000005.1 GCA_001751155.1 Desulfuromonadales bacterium C00003068
GCTTGAATCTCTAGGCAACTCACCTTATGTGGTGACAGTTCGGTGTAACACCATGTGATTCAGATCCTACGGTTCAATGAACTACGGTTGGAACCATTTATGATGAGGAATAGGCTCAATCTATTTACTCTCATAATTGCAGCAGAGCCCCAACGCGATGGTATTCTCGTCGCACAGTGGCCGCTATTCGCTGCAATAAAAATTTTCGTCCTACTTAAACCTTACACACTTATAGGTTAAGTTAGGAAGCGGTTTAGGTACTAACCTTTTTTGGTTAACAACCAAACCACCTAATTAATGACAGATACGAAGCAATAGTTTCGTATCTCACGTTGTCAAAGACAACGTCACAAAAGGTTATACATGAGCAAAAAAATGTTGATCAACGCGACCCTTCCAGAAGAAGATCGGGTCGCCATTGTTGAAGATGGAATACTGACTGAGCTAGATATTGAAATAGCAGGTCGCCAACAAACAAAAAGCAATATCTACAAAGGTGAAGTCATACGTGTTGAACAAGGGTTACAAGCTGCCTTTGTTGACTACGGTGCTCAACGCCCAGGCTTTCTTCAAATTGGTGAGATTCACCCCTCCCTCTACCCGAAACGTGATGACGATACACCTCACCCCCGCCGTCCAGCCATAACCGACATTCTAAAACGGGGCCAACAAATCCTAGTTCAAGTGGTTAAAGAGGAGCGCGGCAACAAGGGCGCAGCACTCACCACAGAGATCTCCCTACCTGGTCGTTACATGGTGCTCATGCCTGAGAGCAGCTCTCGCGGCATTTCACGCAAAATTGACAATGATTCGGTGCGCAAAGGGATCAAACAAACCATGGCAGGGCTCGAACTGCCAGAAAATATGGGTTACATCATTCGTACCGCAGCCATCGATCAGCCAGCAGAAGAGCTGAAACGTGACTTCGATTACCTACTAAATACCTACAATAGTATTATTAGTCATAATGAAACAGCTAAAGCTCCATCCTTAATCTACCAAGAATCAAACTTGGTTATCCGATCTATTCGTGATTATTTCAGTACTGATATCGATGAAGTTCTTATTGATGACCGCACCGTATTCCAAGAGGCGCGTGATTTTTTTAAAGCGGTAATGCCTGAACATGCCTCTCTGGTTAAACTGCATCAGGAGCGGCGGCCAATTTTTTCTCGCTATCAAATTGAAGAGCAAATATCGCAACTCTCTAGCAACACGGTAAACTTACCTTCAGGCGGTTCCATTGTCCTCGATCAAACTGAAGCACTCGTTGCCATCGATGTCAACTCAGGGAAAATGTCGAGTGAACAAGACGTTGAAGCAACAGCTCACCGTGTTAACCTTGAAGCCGCAGTTGAAGTGGCTCGTCAATTACGCCTGCGTGACATGGGTGGATTGATCGTCATTGACTTTATCGATATGCGCCAACGTAAAAATGCACGCGAAGTCGAAAAAGCCCTTAAAACGTCCTTAAAAATAGATAAAGCTCGCGTAACAGTTGGCCGCATCAGCCATCAATTCGGATTACTAGAGATGAGTCGCCAACGCATTAAAGCGAATCTAGGCGAAGGGGCTTATCGCGTATGTTCACATTGTCAGGGTAAGGGGCGCATTCAGAGTGAAGAATCATGTTCTGTTTCATTGCTGCGCCAAATACAAGCCAGTACAGCTAAAGGAAATGTAAGCAAAGTACTGTGCAAAGCAGCGGTTGATGTTGCAAACTATCTTCACAATAACAAGCGACGCGAACTACATGACCTTGAGCAACGCTATAATTTGACAATCTCGATCACAGCCGATTCGCTTTTTTTACCCGAGCAAACCGAACTTGAGGTCATCAAACAATCACAAGAACAAAAAGAAAATAGAAGTAACACGGAAACAGCACCTCTTGTTGATATGGATATGTCATTGCGTGGCCAATCCAATGAAAATACAGAAGAGAATCCAGAAAAACCTTCTGGCACCAAAACTGACACGACGACAACAGAAGAGACCAGCGAAACATCGGCAGATAGTCAAGAGACAACAGAGAGAAAAAGACCACGTCGACGTCGGCGTTCCAACAGACGTCGTCCAGACCAAAAGAGAACCGAAAATACAAGCTCTGCAGACAGTACGGACGACAAGAGCGAACCGTCTTCAGCTGAGGAATCAACAACACAACCAAAGACAACTGAAGTAGCGGCAACTGAAACCAATTCGGTTTCATCGGCATCAACTGAAATAGCAACACCGACCACAACTGAGGAAAATAAGACAGTTCCTCCTGTTGCTGATGCAGCTGAAACGAACAAACAATCTGAAGATATTATTCAGGATGAACCCGCTAAGAAACCTGCAAGACGTCGTCGGGCTCCAGCAAAAAAATCGACACCAAAGCCTGAAGAAAACACTGACGATACAGTTAAGGATGAGACTGCGAACACGGAACCAGCTACAGAAAAACCAAAACGACGTGCACCACGACGTAAGGCAGCACCTAAGGTAACTGAAGCGGAAAACAATGAGCAAAACAGCGATCAGCCTTCTACACCAATAACAAAGCAACAAGAGGAACCGAACGTTGAGCCTGAGAAAAAGCCCGTTCGCCGGCGTAGGACGACCAAAAAAGCTGATGAAGCAACAGAATCAGCAACGACAGAATCAGTAAGTGCTTCACCGGAGGAAGAGGTAAAACCTAAACGTCGGGCACCTCGAAAAAAAGCCACTCAGGCTGCCGCTAAAGATACGACAGCAACTGCAGAAGCAACTCAAACGGATGCCAGAGATAGTGACAGCGCAGCAGAGGAATCGGTTGAGAAGAAACCAACACGCCGGCGTAGAACAACCAAGAAAGCACCTGAAACGACAACAGCTGAAGTAACGGTTACACAGACAGCGGATGAAACCGTTGTAACGGAGAAACCAAAACGTCCCGTTCGGCGCCGTTCTACTGTTGAAAAACCTGCGACAACAACCGTAGAGAACACAGACGAAAAGGAAGCTGAGATAAAAAAACCGGTAAGACGCAGAACACCTCGTAAGGCGGTTGCCAAAGAAGAACAATCCTCGACCGAAGAAAAAAAACCGAAGAAAAAAACATCGACAGCGAAGAAAGCTTCGCCAGAGATTGAAGATAAACCAATAGAAAATTAGTTCTAAACGAAAAAAGCCGCTACACGATTTATCGTATAGCGGCTTTTTTAATAAACCTACATTTTTTGCGGTGGGCGCATTTGTCGAGAAATGATCGCCAATGGCAATAAACGGCGATGGCGTTCCAATAATGTTGCCATGTCCATGCCATCATTGATAATCATATCCTCAGGACTGAATTCTGTTTTAGCAATATAGTTGTCCCCACCACGTCGATAAATACAAATCGTATAACTTCGATCTGAAAAATCAAAAAAGCTTTTATGGACAAGTTCTTCATGTTGCATAAATGGATTCTCTCACCTTGAATTGAAATCATCTATCTTATATGCAGATAGTATTCCAAACACGGCGAGTTGTACTTTACCACAACTTAAAAAAGGTACGACTTCTATCGCGCAATACTGCTTGAACCTCCTTTTTATCGTAATAAAGTGCCAAATATATTTAATACCATTTTTAAATTATGACGATATATCATTTATTTCATAGTGACTTTTAGATCAAAAACAGAAAAGCCCTTGCATCGATTAACCGAAACAAGGGCATTTAACGAACTAACTTCAGCGATTTTACGCAACCTACTTTGTACGGCTCACCACGTAATCAGCTAACACATAAAGAGCACTTTTAGTTTCACTTGCGTCAAACACATCAAGACATTTTTTGGCCTTTTCAATTAATTCCTTTGCACGGACTCGGGTATAATCAATCCCGTTATAACTATGAATCAATTGAGTAACACCAGCAAGATCCTCATCGCTAAGAAGTTCTTTTTCAACAACATCTGCGACCATTTCTCGTTCTTCAGCAGTACACTTACGCAGTGTCTCAATCAAAGGTAGCGTCATCTTGCCCTCTTCGAGGTCATGACCACAGGCTTTACCGAACTCAGCCTGATCTGCAACATAATCAAGAGCATCGTCCATAAATTGGAACGCTATCCCTAAATGCATACCAAAATCACTGAGTGCTTGCTCCTGCTCCTCATCAACGCCACTAAGAACACCACCACAGCGGCAAGCAGCGGCAATAAGCACCGCGGTTTTATCTCGAACCACCTGCATGTAGCGCTCTTCAGTCAAATCTAGGTCACAAGTACTAATCAACTGTAAAACTTCACCTTCAGCCATCATAGTTGTTGCATCTGACAACGCCTGCAAAATTGCTAAGCTACCAGTACGAACCATGAGTGAAAATGATTTAGAAAAAAGGAAATCACCAACCAGAACGGAAGCTTCGTTGCCCCATACAGAATTCGCAGAGGCTTCACCTCGGCGCAAATTTGCACTATCAACGACATCATCATGCAACAGAGTCGCGGTATGGATAAATTCAACCACACTCGCAACGCCAATGTGTTTATCTCCCTGATAACCCGTTAAGCGGGCCGCGAGAAGAACCAACATTGGCCGCATTCGCTTACCACCACTGGCGAGAACATATTCGCCAACCTTGCGTATCAATAAAACTTCAGAATCGAGATCGTGCTTAAATTGCTTCTCAACTAAGGACATTTCACTGTCCAGCATCTGTAATACTTGTTCCATGAGTCTGCTCACCTAAAAGAAAGACACGAATTACACTTGATAAAGATCAATTCAAGCATGCACGTAATGATAATTTAAAAAAGGAGTATAAAACAATCTGTGTCTATTGGCACTCTAAAAGGACGCGATTGTGCTATTTATTGTGGTCAATTTCAGTGGAATTCTTTTCAGGCAACATTCCTGACATAAAGCGCAATAATTTGTCGTTCCAGTGATACTGTTCCTCAATCCAAAGCTCTTCAACAGCATCTAAATCTAAGGGCAAGTTTGGCATATTCTCACTTAGATATGAGGCATCCAGCATCTCATCATCATCAATCAATCCATCGCCATTTAAATCGGCCCAATGGATCTTTGCCACCACAAGCTTGTCAGCACCAATCAGTTCACAGCGGTTACGACCTGTTGCCGTATGAGCGATCAACTCACCATCAAAAGCAGCCAGCTGATTCAACGGGAAATCAACTGGAACCTTGACGAGATAATATATTTTCAACGGTGCCTCATCCAGTTGAACAATCCAACGAATTAATCCTGTCTCAGGATCAACACTATCGGGTTGAGGCGATGCGGCAATAAAAGACCAACCACGGGGAAGCGTTTCACGCACCACACCTCGAACTCCTGCACCACTCAAACGCAGCTGAACCGGAATCACCGCACTGGGCGCACCATAGCTCGGCAAAACTCGCTCTGATTTAATTTCAGGAAGATAAAACAACCAAAATAAAAATAGCGCAAGAGATAAACAGATCATGGCGCCGATCAGTATCCATAATTTTCGCGACCAACGACGGGTACCAGCGTCAGGCGGAGTTGAGTCTTCAGCGTCATTAGATAGAATGTCATTAATAGGCACTTCTAATGCTTCAGCGAGTCGTTCTGCGTTCGCCCTCTTAATCGTTGGATAGCGATTGTTCTCCCAACGCGAGATGGTATCAGTCGTAACACCAACCATTTTGGCAACATAAAGCTGGGTCAACGCTTGCTGCTCACGTAACTGCTTTATGACAGCACCATCGATATTGGCCGTAGATTCAAATTTATTCATATCAACTGTTTCCATAGCTTTGAACTCTAGCAGAGTTACCCATAAAGAGCAACGAGCAGTAAAAAAGGCTAAACAATATAACACTTATAACCACCTGTAATTACAGCAATGACTAGCGACATCGGGCTGTATACAGGTCGATATCGACTGATAACTTTTTTAAAATATCGTAAAAAGGTTGCAACAGGTTGAAAACATTTTTTCTTTACTCAAGGAGGCAACAATGGAAAAGAAAGTATTGCTCATCGCTCTCATTCTCGCTCAATTTACTTTTATCGGTATTAGCGGTGCTTTAGCAGCGGATCAGTACAGTTACACCGGGAAAGGAACAGTCACTTTCAACCATGCTGAGCATGGCAAGAAAATGGAATGCTCAGCATGCCATACAGAAGAAGAACCAGCTCAAATTGCAATCAGCACCAAAAAAGAGGGCCACGATCTGTGCCTAAGTTGTCACAAGGATGAAAAGAAAAAAGGCAACAAAGCGGCTCCAACAAGTTGTAGTCAGTGCCATAAGAAATAAACAAACATTGGATCAGTAAACATCACACTTAAACAAAGGGGTACATCATGACAAAAAAATGGATAACTCTATTGGCAATCACAACAGTTTTTGCAACATTCAGCGGCCAAGCGTTTGCTAAAAGTATCAAAGGCGAAGTTTCGAAGGTTGAAGGGAGTGAAATCACCATCACAGTTTCTAAAGCTCAGGCTAAAAAGATTACCGTAGGTGACCAAGCGAAGCTTTCAATCAAAACACAAAAAGCACCATCTGCAGGCAGTGATGCTCTAACTGGCTGCTAACTTTTAAGGGTGGATGTCGATTAATTTCGACATCCATCTCTGCAACACAGAATTATCTCCCCACCACTTCAAGCTATTTCACTGCAGGCAGTTTCGTGTCATAATCAGTGCTGAATCAGCCAACACTACAAAGCCAAGACTTAACATTGTCCACCGTGGAGAAAAATCTTGAATCACGCACACATCCGCTTACCCGCTGAATGGGAACATCAAGACGGCATCCTCCTTTCATGGCCTACCATCGACAGCGATTGGGTTGACATCTTAGATGAAATTGAGCAAGTATTTGTCCAACTGGTGAAGCAGATCAGTCGTTTCGAAAGAGTAGTGATTGTCACAGCAAATATTGATCATATTCTTCAGCGGCTCAATCAGGAGAATATTCACTCTGACAATATTAAGTGCTACGCCATCGATATGAACGATACGTGGACCCGCGACTGCGGCCCGATCACTCTATATCGTGACGGCAAGCCTCTTTTATATGACTTTGGCTTTAATGGTTGGGGATTAAAGTTTACCTCCGATAAAGACAACCAAATGAACCACCACCTAGCTCAACAACATGCCTTTAGTGCGCCGATGATCAGCCAACCACTGATCCTAGAAGGTGGCAGCATTGAATCCGATGGACAAGGGACCTTACTGACGACAAGCGAATGCTTGTTAAGCCGCAACAGAAACCCATCCCTAAACACATCACAGTTAGAGCACTTTTTCTCCACACAAATGGGGATTCACAACTTTCTCTGGCTTGAACATGGCTATCTAGCTGGCGATGATACCGATTCTCACATCGACACACTGGCTCGACTATGCCCGAATAATACCATTGTATATACGGCTTGCGATGACAGAACAGATGAACATTTTGTAACCCTCAAAGCAATGGAACAACAACTTGCTGAATTCAGGACGATTGACGGATCACCATATCAGCTGTTACCACTACCGTGGCCTCAAGCACAATTTGACCATGACGGCGAGCGGCTTCCTGCGACATACGCTAATTTTCTCATTATTAACGGTGCCGTACTGGTTCCAATATATGACGATCCCGCTGACAAAAGTGCTCTTGAAGTGATTCAAAGCGCATTTCCAGCCCATGAAATCATTGGCATAAATTGCTCTGCAGTGATCATTCAGCATGGATCGCTACATTGTTTGACCATGCAACTGCCTCAAGGAACCCTACAATGACACAATCTTTAATCGAAAAAGGATCCCATCTCAATGTAGCTATGGTTCAACAGAGCTGCAATGCCAATCGCAACAAAAACATTGCCGCAACATGCGCTGCAATTGATCAAGCTGTTGATGGCGGTGCGCAATTGGTTGTTTTACAAGAACTACACACCAGCCTATATTTTTGCCAAACACAGCGCTGCGACAACTTTGACCTTGCAGAGACGATCCCCGGACCAAGCAGCGATTATTTTTCAAAAATTGCCCAGCAACACAATATTGTCATCGTTACATCATTATTCGAACGTCGAGCGTCTGGGGTTTATCACAACACAGCCGTTGTCTTCGAACGCGATGGTACCATTGCTGGAACCTACCGTAAGATGCACATTCCAGACGATCCAGGTTATCATGAGAAGTTTTATTTTACTCCCGGAGACTCTGGATTCAAGCCGATCACTACCAGCGTAGGTAAGCTTGGAATATTGGTCTGTTGGGATCAATGGTACCCCGAAGCGGCACGTCTTATGACCCTTGCCGGAGCAGATATTCTGATTTACCCAACAGCAATTGGTTGGGATCCACACGATGATACGAACGAACAAAAACGACAACTTGATGCATGGATCACCGTTCAGCGTGGTCACGCTGTGGCAAACGGCATTCCAGTGATTGCCGTTAACAGGGTGGGGTTTGAAGCAGACCCTAGTGGTCATACTCAAGGAGCAAATTTTTGGGGAAATAGTTTTGCTGTCGGACCACAGGGAGAGTTTATCGCTCAAGCAAATGAAAAAGACGAAATCGTAGTCCATGCACATATCGATTTACAGCGCAGTGAACAGGTACGCAGAATCTGGCCATTTCTACGTGATCGGCGCATCGATTGCTACCAAGAAATCTGTGAACGGGTGCGCGATTAACAGCTTCTCTCACCTCATAAAATTACTAAAAAAAAGGGCCACTTCGTTAGAAGCGGCCCTTTTTAGTCAAACATTTAGCTGATGATTAAATATCGCAACGCTTATAAACAGCGTCAAACTCACCAAGCTCGTCGAACTGAAGGTAGTTATATACTTCATCTTTACATGGAGAAATTTTCTCCTTGTAGATGGCCAAGTACTCAGCAGGTGTAGGTAACTCACCTTTAAGAGCTGTAACAGCACCAAGTTCAGCACCACCAAGGTAAACTTGTGCGCCATTACCGATACGATCATTGAAGTTACGTGTCGATGTGGAGTACATGTTAACGCCATCGGGAACACGCGCTTGATTACCCATGCAGAGTGAGCAGCCTGGAGTTTCAATACGAGCACCAACCTGATTGAAGATAGCGAAAAGTGCCTCATCCTTCAATTTGGCTTGATCCATACGTGTTGGAGGGCAGATCCATACGCGATCGTTAGGATTAAAGCTGTTACCTTCCCAAATTTTCGCTGCGGCACGGAAGTGACCAATATTTGTCATGCAAGAACCGATGAAGATATCTTGGATCTTTGTACCTTGAACTTCAGAGAGAAGCTTCACATCATCAGGATCATTTGGGCATGCCAAGATAGGCTCAGTCAGATCAGCGAGGTCGATCTCGATCACTGCTGCGTACTCAGCATCACTATCAGCTTTGAGAAGCTCAGGGTTCTTCAGCCACTCGTTGACTGCATCGATACGCTTTTGCAAAGTACCCGCATGAGCATAACCGTCTTTGATCATGCTTTCCATCAACGCAACGTTAGAGCGTAAGTAGGTGCAGACAGTATCTTCAGAGAGTTGGATGCAACCCGCAGCAGCACTACGCTCAGCAGCAGCGTCAGTCAGCTCATAAGCTTCCTCAACAGAAAGATTAGGCAGACCTTCCATCTCAAGAACACGACCGTTAAAGATGTTGATCTTGTTCTTTTTAGGTACGGTCAACAGGCCCTGTTGGATTGCATAGTAAGGGATCGCATTAACCGCATCACGTAAAGTGATACCTTCGTTAAGCTCACCTTTAAAACGAACTAAAACAGACTCAGGCATATCAAGTGCCATGAAACCAAGAGCACCAGCAAATGCAATGAGACCAGAACCAGCAGGGAAGCTGATACCGATTGGGAAACGAGTATGGGAATCACCACCTGTACCAACAGTGTCAGGTAACAATAGGCGGTTCAACCAACTGTGGATAACGCCATCACCAGGATTCAATGCAACACCTTCACGCTCAGAGATAAACGCTGGAAGAGTGTTGTGCATCTTAACGTCAGCTGGCTTAGGGTATGCGGCTGTGTGACAGAAAGACTGCATGAACATAGGAGCTTGGAACTTCAAGCAAGCAAGCTCTTTGATCTCATCAGCAGTCATAGGACCGGTTGTATCCTGTGAACCAACAGTGGTCATCTTAGGCTCACACGCTGTACCAGGAAGGATACCGGCAACGCCACATGCCTTACCAACCATTTTTTGCGCCAAAGAGAAACCTTGACCCGCTTTAGGTACTGGGTTATCCGCATCGATGAACATGGTTGGGGCAGGCTTGCCAAGAGCTTCACATGCACGCTCAGTCAATTTACGACCAATGATCAAAGGTGTACGGCCGCCAGCACGGAACTCATCACTCACAGTACTAGGAGCAATTTCAAATGTTGAAATTTCTGCTCCGTCAGCACCTGTTACTTTTCCAGCCTTAGTGTCAATAGTGATCACATCGCCGCTGTTCATCTTGCCAACGTCCATACGTAATGGCAAAGCACCAGAGTCTTGAGCAGTGTTAAAGAAGATCGGAGCGATAACATCACCGATAATCACACCAGCACGACGCTTGTTTGGTACCGCAGGAATATCGTCACCAATGGCCCACAATACAGAGTTACACGCAGACTTACGTGAAGAACCTGTACCAACAACATCACCAACAAATGCAACCTGATGACCTTCAGCACGCCACTTAGCGATCTGAGCATTGCCTTCTGGAAAAGAAGTTTTGCCCATTGCTAAAGAGTGAAGTGGGATGTCAGGACGACTCCATGCATCACCAGCAGGTGAGAAGTCATCGGTGTTGATCTCGCCGTCAACCTTGTAAACCATAACTTTAATGGTTTCAGCTAGTGCAGGCTTAGAGGTGAACCACTCCGCAGCAGCCCAAGACTCAACAACCTTTTTCGCTGCAGCATTGCCTGCCTTGCACAGAGCAAAGACATCATCAAAGGCATCATAGATCAAAACCATGCCAGACAGCGCACAAGCTGCTTCATCAGCAAGCTCTGCGTTCTCAAGAGCAGCGATCAAAGGCTGGATATTGTAACCACCCATCATAGTTCCAAGAATCTGAACTGCTTCAACTTTATTTACGAGAGGTGAAGATACCTCACCTTTAATAATTTGAGCTAAAAATGCAGCCTTAACTTCAGCAGCAGGATCAACACCTGGGGAGATGCGCTCCTTGAGAAGATTCAAAAGAAACTCCTCTTTACCTGCAGGTGGTGTCACCAACAGTTCACATAGGTCTTTTGCTTGAGCGGGATTGAGAGGCAGTGCAGGAATACCCTGTGCATTTCTCTCTGCTTCGTGTTGCAGATACGCTTCGATCATTCTTTTGATCCTCCTAGAAAGATTACGGTTTTAACTGAGAAAACCAGTAGATAAGTAGTTTTGATCTATATAAGTAGTAGTGTAGACCAACCAATCCATTGAAATTAATCTGTGTACTGTATACGAAATGTCAAGAAAAAGTCAACACGGAAGTCGCAAACAAACACCACCCTAAAGTGAGTTAGCTCTCTTTTTTCAACTCAAGCTCTTCCCAACGCTCATACGAGTTATGAAGAAGTTTTTCAACCTCGGAAAATTTTTCTCCCAACTCGGTAAGTTGATCAACCGATGCATTTTCCGGTTGTGATAAAGCATGTTCTACCTGTGTTTTTTCATCTTCTAGTTGCTCAATTTTCTGCTCTAATTCAGTCAGCTCTTTTTTTTCTTTAAACGTTAAACCGCTTCGCGCTCTCGTTGAAGGTTTCGCCAGCTGTTTTTTTTCAACAACACAGACAGTTTCTTCAACAATTTGCGCCTCATCCGCTAGCTGACGCTGTCGGCACATATCGCTATAATTGCCGGCATAGCAAATCGCTTCTCTATCAGCACCAAAGACCAAGATTGAGGTGGCGATACGATCAAGCAAGTAGCGATCATGAGTGACAATGAGTACGCAGCCACCAAAATCAATTAACGCCTGCTCTAACACTTGTAGCGTTTGGATATCTAAATCATTGGTTGGCTCATCGAGAATCAATAAGTTGGCACCTTGCAACATCAACAATGCCAAGAGTAAACGAGCTCGTTCACCACCGGAAAGGGTTGAAACAGGTTTGCGCTGTTCGGCATGATCAAAAAGAAAATCTTCCAGATAGCCCGTTTTATGGCGTTTCACCCCAGCAACGGTCACCCATTCCCCTTCGCCAAGAACTTCGTGAACGAGAACTTTAGGGTCGAGGCCACTACGCTGTTGGTCGATGTAACCAATGTGTGTTTTTCGACCGACAGTTATTTTTCCCGCAACGAGTGGTACCTGTCCTAAAACTGTTTTAAGGAGTGTTGACTTACCGCTGCCGTTTGGCCCTAAAATCCCCAATCGCTCCCCGGGTCGCATCATCAACGACAAGTCATCAATTAAGCGCAAGTCTCCCGCCTGTAATGTTACGTGGTCTAGCTCAAGAATCGTTCCACCAAGCTTTTGATCAGCCGAAAACTGTAGCGCTAAATCGCCACGCTGCGGGCCTTGCTTTTGCTCTTGCAACTTGCCCACTCGATCAATTCGAGCCTTTTGTTTTGTGGATCGTGCTTTTGCTCCCCGTTGTAACCAAGCCTCTTCGCGACGCAACAAATTAAGTAATCGACTTTGCTGCACATTATTCGTCTCAAGTTGTTCCTGCTTCTGTTGAAGATAATGGCTATAATTGCCAGTAAA
>MAXR01000006.1 GCA_001751155.1 Desulfuromonadales bacterium C00003068
CCTTGTTTGTGCCAGTTGACCCACTGCTGACAGGCTGTGCGTAGTACCCATTCGCCAATAGGTACAATCAGTCCCGTCTCTTCGCTTAATGGAATAAACCGGTCGGGTGCAATGAGCCCTAGCTCTGGGTGTTGCCAGCGCACGAGAGCTTCGCAGGCGACCACCTCGCCATCTGGCAGCGTGACCTGAGGTTGGTAATGAAGGATGAGTTCATTTTTTTCGATGGCGTGGCGTAGGTGGCTTTCAAGGACCACACGTTCAAACGCCGCCTCGGTTAATTCTGGTGAGTAGATGTGGTAGGAGTTTTTCCCCTTCTCTTTGGCTTTAAACATCGCGGTGTCGGCATTTTTAAGCACTTCATCTGCACTCGTGCCATCATCGGGAAATAGTGCGATTCCCAGACTGGCACTGATAAATAGCTCATAATTGTCGATATTGTAGGGGGCGTTGAGGCGCTGAAGGATCTCTTCGCAGCGAACGACCACATCGTGGGCGGAGCGAACCTGATCTAAAACGAGGACAAATTCATCGCCACCTGGGTGGGCGATGGTGTCGACGTCACGCGTTTGCACCTGTAGTCGTGTTGCCACCTCTTTAAGGACTTCATCGCCCGCAGCATGCCCAAGGCTGTCGTTGATGTTTTTAAAGTTATCAAGGTCGATATAGATCGCCGCTCCTTGATGTTTGTCGCGTACAGCGCGCTGCATCGAGTGGTTGAGCCGAGCATGGAGTAGGCGGCGGTTAGGTAGTTGTGTAAGTGGATGGTGGTTGGCGAGGTGGTCGAGTTGCTTCACTACATCATTGATGGCGGTGATATCCATAAATACCGCCACATAGTGAGTTGTTTTACCGGTATCATCGAGAATAGAACTGATGGTTAATAACTCAGGATAAACGCTGCCATCTTTGCGCTTGTTCCAGATCTCCCCTTGCCATTTGCCGACAGTTCCAAGAGATTTCCACATCTCCTGGTAGTAGTTCTGATCGTGACGGTCCGATTTAAGAATTCTTGGGTTTTGCCCGAGTGCTTCCCGTTCTGTATAGCCAGTGATGGCACAAAAGGCTGGATTAACAGCTAAGATTGTCCCTTCTTTGTCGGTGATTGTGATCCCTTCGGACGTGCTTTCAAACACCTTTGCCGAAAGGCGTAGATGGGCTTGTTGCTGTGACTGTTCGGTGATGTCATCCATGAGGTGAACGGAGTACAGAAATTGTTGCTGCGGGTCGAAAATGGCAAACGATTGCGAGCTGAATGTCTTATTGTCAATGGTGAGGGTTAGTTTGTGGTTGCAATTGAGTGTGTCAAAGTTTTTGCCGACTAGACATCCCGCCAGTGGGCTGTCTTGTCTTGGGAAAAGCTCCCAATAATAGTGGCCGAGGGCATCGTCAATTGAGCTGTTGGCAAAATCTAGGTACGCTTTGTTAGCTTTGATCAGTTTGCCATCACGGTCATGGAGAAAAATTGGCGAGCTGACGGCATCAAGGGCATCACTCCACTGTTTCTCAGCTATTTGTAACTCTTTTGTTCGAACTCCAACCCGTTCTTCAAGGGCTTGATTGAGTTGAATGATCTCATCGTTGCTGTTGAGTAGGTTTTGTTCTGATTGATTTAATTGTTCAATGATATCTTTTAGGCTTGTTTGGGTGGAGATAATTTGTTTAGAGATGAGGAATATGAGTATCAGAACAGCTAGGATCGTTGTGGCAGCCCACCTTGTATCTGATTGCTGCTTGAGCTTTCGTGCTTTGGCAATATTTTCTTTAAAGGTCGTGAGTTCATTTCTACCTTCATATGCAAGCTTGTGGGCATTTTCACTTAAGCGGTCAATCTGAGATTGAACAATCTTGGCATAGCTGCGCAATTTTATCGCAATATCTTGTAATTGTCCTTTTTGGGTATCTATAAGTAATTGATTTCTTTCCTTTGTTATTGTGATAGTTCGTGAAATGTTTTCGTGGAGGATTACGAGTTGGGGCCTGAGAGTTAAAACTGATAAATTATATTGTTGTTTGTATTGTGGAACGTAGTCAATTGTGTAATTAGAGCTGCTTTTGTTTGGCAAGTTGAGACTGAACTCATGCGTTAATGTGCCACCGTGACTAAGGATGTCTAAAATATGAAAGAGTTGATCAAAAATTTGATTGGTTTCGCTTAGCAGTTGTTTTTGATGGTCGCCCACTGCTGAAATGAGAATCATGTGAAAACGGGTCGAAATTCCCCCTAAGTCTCCCACAATAAGTTCACCGAGGTTTTTTTTAGCGGTGGCATTCTCAATTTGGTGATTAAGATGTTGCTCAAAAGATTGGAACTTGGCTTGTTGAACAATAATGAGCCAAAAACCAATCAGTACGACAGCAAAGATCAGTACCAGTGCAATCTTGCTGCGTAAAATTTGCCGTTGTAATTTATTCATGGGATGTTTTTCCGAAGCCGTAGCGGGTGAAAATAACTTCAGCTGTAGGGCTACAGGATAAGCTTAGATAGCGTTTAGCCAAATCAATATGTTGTGAGTATCTGAGTAGGGCCATTTTTAAAGTGACCCTATGTACGTTATTGTCTGGCAAGGAGAAGGTGTCAACAAACAAACTGTGTTGGTGTTGTCCTTCAGATAGCCAGTTGATGGTCAAATCCACTTTATTTGCGACAATTGCGTCGTAAAGTGCTCTTGAATCTGGGAGAATGAGCTGGGCGTGTTCAATGACTTTATGGTAGATCCCGCTCTTTTGTAAGAGGATTCTTGTCTGGCGACCAATCGATCCTGATTCTGGATCACCGATGGCGGTTCTGAATGTGGTATTGAAAAAGTTGGTTAAGTTAGTATCGATATTTAATGGATTGTTCTTGGCGACCATTATCGTTGGATGTTGATAGCCAATGATTACGTCCTCAATAATAAGACCTTCGGCACTCGCTTGATTAAGATAACTCTCGCAACCGGGGAGATAAAGATCTCCTTTTTGGTTGATCTGAATACTGTGGAGTAAGACCCCTGACCCTTCTTTGATTATTTTTACCGTACAATTTTCTTGTGTTTCAAAAATATCGGAAACTTCTCTGACTGCTGCTGCCATAGCTGTTCCGCAGTAGATGAGCAGTTCTTTCTTTGCTGTTTCGGGTTGTTGTTGTGCTTCGCAACCGCAGAGGCAGAGAGTTGATAGAAGACAGCAAGAGATGACGATGTGCCTGAGCATAAGTTTCTCCAATTGAATACGTCTTAGGTGGCCTAGGACATTTCGTTGGTTAGCTGTGAATTACCATTGAGCATCGCTTTGAGAGCGTGACCGAGTTGGTCGTTTTCTGAGGTGATGGCAACATCTTGAGTTAAGTCACCTTGGGCGATTGTTTCGGCCAGCTCACTACGGCTCATTATCGCTCGACTGAATTAACACCTCACGTCCCTTGCTGGTGCCGTCAGATGGACCAACGATCCCCTCCTGCTCCATTTTCTCAATAATACGTGCTGCACGGTTGTAGCCAATACGTAAGCGCCGCTGAACCATTGAAATTGATGCCTGTTGGGCCTGAGCAACAACAGCAACGGCTTCATCGTAACGCTCATCGTATTCGCCATCGTCACCGCTGTCACCACTGCTGGTTGGTGGCGGGGTAAGGATGGAGGTGTCGTAGCTTGGTGATCCCTGCTTGGTTAAGAAATCTACCACTTTTTGCACTTCGAGCTCTGAGACAAATGCTCCGTGCACACGGTTCAGGCAGCTTGTTCCGGGGGGGAGAAACAGCATGTCGCCCATGCCGAGCAGGTTTTCTGCGCCCATGGTATCCAAAATAGTCCGTGAGTCGATACGGGAAAATACCTTAAACGAGATACGGGTAGGGAAGTTTGCTTTGATCAATCCGGTAATGACATCGACACTGGGGCGTTGTGTTGCCAGGATGAGGTGGATTCCTGCTGCGCGAGCCATCTGCGCTAAGCGAGCGATATGCTCCTCAATCTCTCGGCCAGCCACCAACATCAGGTCGGCAAGCTCATCGACAATCACCACAATATAGGGCAGGTGGCCGTGATCTAGCTCTGCCTCGGCTGCTGGTGGAACATCAACGGGCGCAATCGGTTCTTCATCAAGCTCGTCATCGTTGGCCTTATTTGATGCTTCCACTGCCGCAAGGCGTGCCAGTCGCTCCTTATCCTTCTCCTCTTTGGCGATTTTTTTATTGTAGCCATCAATGTTTCTCACCCCTTTGTCAGCCATCAATTGATAGCGCCGTTCCATCTCACGCACAGCCCAGCCGAGAGCCAGTGAGGCTTTTTTCGGATCGGTGACAACAGGGAGTAGCAGGTGTGGAATCCCCTCATAGATGGACAGTTCAAGCATTTTCGGGTCAACCATGATGATGCGGACATCCTCGGGGTTGGCGCGATAAAGTAACGACAGAATCATGGTGTTGATGGAAACTGATTTACCGCTGCCCGTTGAACCGGCGACGAGCAGATGAGGCATTTTAGCTAAGTCGCTGACGCGGGTTTGACCAAAAATATCTGCTCCCAATGCCATGGGCAAGCGACCACCGCTTTTGCGAAATTGTTCCGATTCAAGAATGTCTTTAAGGTAAACAATCTCGCGCTTGGTGTTGGGGATCTCAATACCAACAACGCCGCGACCCGGAATTGGAGCAACGATACGAATTGATGTCGCGCGTAGGGCCATGGATAGATCATCGGATAAATTTGAGATCTTATTAACTTTAATCCCCGGTGCCGGAGCAAACTCAAACATGGTGACCACGGGCCCAGGTTTGACCTCAACCACCTCACCATCGACGTTAAAATCTTTCAGTTTCGCTTCAAGAATCCGTGCCATCGCCATGAGTGCATCGCGATCTGGCGGCTGTGGCGGTTCGGCATCGTAATCTAAAAGAGATAGTGGCGGCAGCTGATAACTACCGCTGATATCAAGAAAGTCGAAGGACTCTTGTTCAACGGGTACCACTTTCTTCGCTTTCGCTCGACTGGGTTTGACTGGTTTTTGTGCCTGTTGTTTTGGTTGCGGCGGGGGAGCGATAACAGGGCCAACTGTCTTCTGCTCACCAGCATGAATTTTTTTCTGGTGCTGTCGTTCGCGCCGGCGCTCAAGGCGGGCGCCAAATCGGACACTCAGCCCTTCAAGAAATAGAACCAACGAAAAACGGGTCAGTAGCATGGTTGAAACTAAAAAAAAGACAGTGAGAACCAGTGCCGCACCGCCAATGTTTAAGGCACTGACAAGGGTTGCAGAAAGCATTCTGCCAATGGCTCCACCCGCTTCAGTCAATGTTTGACTAAAAATATTGATGTGGTTGAGCTTTAAAGCAATAAGTCCATCGAGAGAAAAGAGCATGGTCAAAAATGCGCCAAGTTTATACAGGCGCACGTGGATATCGCGAAAGCGAAACAACCGCCACGCAAACATAAAGCAGGCGGGTGGCAAAATGAGTGCTGAAAGACCGAAAAGTTGGTACATGAGGTCGGCAAGGTGGGCGCCAAGCGGGCCACCGTAGTTTTTGACCAATTGTGGGTGCAGATTGTTGTTAAACGATGGGTCGCTATTATCAAAGGAAACAAGAGATAGAAGCAAGTACGTGCCGAACGCCAGCCAAAATAGGGCAGAGATCTCTTTTTTAAGATGTTCGCGGCGCGTATTTTTTGGTTCTACATCCATAGGGTGTTCCTAGCCTGAGTTTTAAATGATGTTTGTCGCTAATTTTTCTAATATATCATAAAAACGAGCGCGGCTACAGCCCAGCAATAGATGGCAAATCCAGCGAGGCGTTTGTTGCGCACCACAGCCATCAATAGGTGGATTGAGACCAAACCGCTGAGGAAAGCTGTGGCACCACCGGCAAGGTAGATCGGCAGTTGATTTGCAGCTAAGCCATTGATGTCGCGCAGCGATAGTAGCGCTGCGCCGCCAACGGCAGGCATGGAGAGTAAAAAAGAAAACCGTGCTGCAGTTGTCCCTTCAACACCGCGAAAAAGAAGCGTTGCGATGGTTGATCCCGAGCGAGAGATCCCTGGCAAGATAGCAAAGCCTTGAACGAGTCCGGTAATGAGGGCGTCGGCCATGGTCAGTTGTGACTGCGGTCGTGTTCGGTTGCGCCAGCGTTCAGCGCAAAAAAGGAGGATGCCGGTAACGACCAACATGGCACAGACCAAGGGGATATTGTGAAACTGCTCGGTGAGGAAGTCTTTGAACGTTAAACCAATAATCGCCGTCGGGATCGAGCCAAGTAGAATCAATCGCAACATATGGCGATGCTGTTTACCCTGTGGTTGTTTGCACCAAGGTGAGGTTGCGATATTTACTATGTCGCGCCAAAAATAGATGGTCACCGCAAATAAGGTTCCAACGTGAAGGACAACATCGAATAGGATTCCGGGTTGGGAAAAGCCATCGATAAAATGTTGGGCAATAGCGAGATGGCCCGATGATGAGACGGGGAGGAATTCGGTAGCACCTTGTAGAAGGCCAAGTAGTATCGCGTGGAGCAGGGTCATTCGGTTTTCTTCCTAACTGGTGGTGTAAACATCATAGTTGAATGATGATAGGCAATACGAGGGGGCGACGCTGTAGTGAGCGTTTGAAAAAGCGACTGATCGTTTGCCGGATCTCTATCCGCAGATCATCCCAATCGGTTGCTGCCGACAGGTGATTCTCGTCAAGCATCTGCTCAACTTTTACTGTCGCATCATGAAGCCAATTTTGTTGATCGAACTCAGGGATACAACCGCGACTGAGCAGTTCTGGTCCATGCAGAATGGCACCCGTACTTCGGCTTATCGCTAATACCGCGAGGACGGTGCCGTGACGCGCGAGGCGATGGCGATCACGCAACTCAATTTCACCAACATCACCCACCCCTTTGCCGTCGACAAGTACTCGGCCGCTAGCAATCGGCTCAAGACGCTTTATGCCGTGGCGTGAGATTAACACTGGCTGACCGTTTTCTACAATAGCCGTATGATTGCTTTCAACACCTTGTTCCTGTGCCAGTTGCGCATGTTGAGCGAGGTGGCGGTATTCACCGTGAATAGGGATGAAATTTTTTGGCCTGACCAGTGACAACAGTTGCATCAACTCTTCGCGACAGGCGTGACCTGAGACATGAACGCCGCTGGTGCGTTGATAGTGTACCGTCGCGCCACGGCGGTAGAGTTGGTTGATCACTGAGGTGATCGCTTTTTCGTTTCCAGGAATAAAACGTGAAGATAAAATCACGCAATCATCGCTGGTGATCGAAAAATCGGGGTGTTCATCCGCCGCAATTCGCGTTAAGGCGCTGCGTGGCTCGCCTTGGCTGCCGGTGGTGATCACGGCAATTTTGTGGCGCGGATAATGATCCAGTTGTTTGATGTCGATCAGCTCGTGTTCAGGGATGCGTAGTTGGTCGAGGTGTCGCGCCACGGCAGCATTGTTGAGTATGCTACGGCCATGGAGGATGATTTTACGGCCACTGGCACGGGCTGCATCAACCGCTTGTTGAATGCGGTGGATGTTCGAGGAGAATGTTGCCACAAATACCATCCCTTGACTTTGCTTCATCAACTCAACAAAGCGTGGGCCGACTTGCCGTTCTGAACCCGAGTAGCCACAACTTTCGACATTGGTTGAGTCCGACATGAGCAGTAAAACGCCCTCATCGCCAAATTGACCGAGACGGGCAAGGTCGGTACATTCACCATCCAGTGGTGTGGTGTCGAGTTTAAAGTCACCACTGTGGATAATAAGGCCAGCGGGGGTGCGGATGGCGAGGCCGAAGCCGTCAGGAACCGAATGGGCTACCCGAAAAGGTTCAACAGAGAATGGGCCAACGGTGACAGGGGTTCGTACCTCAAGTTGGTGGAACTGTTTATTCAAGTTCAGATCAAACTCTTCCAACTTTTTTTTTAGCAGACCTAAGGTGAATCTGCTGGCAAAAATAGGTGGTGAACCGAGTTGCTGGTAGAGGTACGGTAACGCACCGATATGATCCTCGTGGCCGTGAGTCAGCACCAGAGCACAAATGTCTGCGGTGCGCTCAGCAAGTGAGGTGATATCGGGCAGAACAAGGTCGATCCCCAGCATGTGTGCTTCGGGAAACATCAGGCCGCAATCGATCAACAGAATTTTACCTTCTGCTTCAATTGCCATCATGTTCATACCAATTTCACCGAGGCCGCCAAGCGGTAGGATCTGAACATGGTCGGGATTGTGGAGAATTTCGCTGTTCACATCGATTGCCTGAAAAAGGGGGTAAATAGTTTAGGTTATTGATTTTAGACAGAAACGTTTCTTCAGCCCACCAGTGTAGGCGAGCGACGGTGGCGAGTCAAATATTTAATGATCAGTGGATAACGCCTTTGTATGAGTGCATAGCGACCGTTTTTTGAGTTGTTTTTGCTTGGCTGGCAAGTGCTAAAAGGTAAGCGATTGTTACACGGCGATGGCGAAGCGTAGGAGGATGGTTGATTCCTTCTTGATTTGTTTGTTTGTTATTTGTCTAGTAATTGTGGCATTGATTGTGCAATATTCTATTGTACTTCAGCTTGCTGCTGAATTTTTTAAAGAATGATCGGTTGAAATTGAATGTTTTTGCTGACGAAATTAACGAACACTTGAGCTGTGACCATGTTGGTCCCGTTCGGGGGCCATCTGTTTGACTCTTTGACGTCTGGCGGTACCCTTATAACTCCGCATCGTTAGGGAGTGTATCAACCATCTTTACGCCAAATAACCGAGGTAAACCACGTGGGTTGCTTGTTTGTTGTGGCTATGGGCGTTGATGTGTTTCTTCAATTTGAGAATATGAACGATCCCAACGGCATTACCCCCCCAAGAGTTTGGTCATTCTTGGCATATGATGTGCGTTATTGGGTAGTAACATACTGGGAGAACATATGACCGATAAGCAGATTCAAGAGATGCGCAAGGTCTGGGAGCGTTTTGTTGCAGACCAAGGGCTGGATAGTCAGAAGGTACGTCAATTGGTATCCAGCTCCTGGCGACGCTGTCACCAATTACAGGTGGATCCTCATGGTATTCACCAATCTCGCGCAATCCAACGGGTTGAGCAGAACTTGCACTTTGAACACCTCAAATGTCTGATTAAAGTCGCTCAGCCCGTGATGGAAAACCTACATAGCTTTGTCGGCGAAACCGGCTTTCAGGTGGTATTAGCCGATAGCGTTGGAACCATTGTCTCGCAGCTGGGAGGACAGGGTGCTTCAGAAGTGGGGCCTATCCGACTCGGCGAAGATTGGAGTGAGGAGATGCGGGGTACCAACGCCATTGGTACCTGTCTTGTGGAACAAAAGCCGATCCAGCTCCTGGCCTTTGAACATTACTGTGAAACGAATCAAAGTCTGGTGTGTAGTGCGGCACCAATTTTTGAACCCGACGGGCCGTTGATCGGTGTTCTCAATGTCAGTGGTGACTGTCATCTCGACAGCCTACATACCCTGGCCATGGTGGCGGCCGGTGCCAAAGCGATTGAAAATCAACTCCGTCTCATCCATACGCGTAATAAACTTCAGGCCGCGTATAAATATTCGACGACGATCATTAATTCGATGTGGGAGGGGCTAGTTTCGATCGATATCCATGGCAAGATTACTAAAATCAATGAGGCTGCGGCCCAGATTTTTGATGTCGATGCGGATAGCGTGATGGGGTGGCATATCAGCAACCTTGTAGGCCCTGATGCACCGATTCTTGATTTACTTAAAACGGGTGTCGGTTATGAAGAACAAGAGGTGTTTCTGAAGTCAAAAGGGTTCAGTATCTTTAGTTCTGCCTGCTTGCAGTATGACGATGCTGGGAAGAGCGTCGGTGCTATTGCTGTAATTCGTGCCCCAGCGGTGGAACTCAAGACGAAGCCAAAATCAAAACTAAAACTAAAACCGCATCATCCAGTGACTGCTACCACCCGCTATACTTTGGATACAATTATCGGTGAGAGTGACGCGATCAATGAGGCCAAGCGGCGTGTCGAGATTGCCGCACAAAGCCCCTCGACCGTATTAATTCTGGGAGAAAGTGGTACAGGTAAAGAGATGTTTGCCCAGAGTATTCATAGTAGTGGAAAGCACAGGGAGCAGGTTTTTATCGCTATTAACTGTGCTGCGATTCCAGAAAACTTGATTGAAAGTGAGTTGTTCGGCTATGAGGAGGGGGCATTTACTGGCGCCAAGAAGGGCGGAAAACCTGGCAATCTGGAGGAGGCTGATGGTGGTACCCTGTTTCTGGATGAGATCGGCGATATGCCATTACATGTCCAGGTGAAGTTATTGCGGGTGTTGCAGGAGCGTAAAGTGAAACGGGTCGGCTCCAGCACAGAAATCCCTATCGATATCCGCGTGATTGCCGCGACGCATAAAAATTTAGCCAAAGAGATTGAAGCCGGTCGTTTTCGTGCCGATCTCTATTTCCGCCTCAATGTTCTGTGTATTACTATCCCTGCGCTGCGTGATCGCCTTCAGGATCTGCCTTTGCTGATTAAGTCATTGAGCGGGCGGTTGGCTGAGAAACTGGGACGTGATGACATTACGGTCGCCGAATCCTTTATGCGGGCGTGTTGTGTCTATCCTTGGCCGGGTAATATTCGAGAGTTGGAGAATGTCTTAGAGAGAGCCATTAATCTCGTCGGACCTGAAGGGCTTCTGACCGCTGAGTTGATGGAATTGCACACTGAACTGGTGGGCGACGCAGAGATGAAACGGCACAGTAAGGTGCGACCGCTCAAAGAAACGGAGCGCGAGATGATTGAGCTAGCCCTTGATGAGGCGGACGGCAATGTTTCACGGGCCGCAATGCTGTTAGGGATTAGCCGCAACACGATCTATCGCAAATTTAAAGAACATCAGATTGACGTTAAATAGCTAGGTAAAGATTTGACGGCATACGAAATAAAATTATGCTCTTTCTGAGGCTGAAAAGTGTAATTGATTTAGCTAAATAGAAGTAGAAATGGAGAAAATATAATGGGCAGTCAGTCTATTAGAACGAAAATAGCACTCTGGACGGGGTTGTGTTTATTGCTTACCTCATCTGTAAACCTCACATTGTCGGTGCTCTCAGCTCGTGAAGAAGCCATGCGTGATGCTCAACAGATAGCGACTGCTTCTGCCGTCGAAAATATGTTGAGAATTCGCACCGTTCTTGAACGGGCAATGTTTACCGCTAAAGGGTTTGCTCAGTCGGTTACTGCGGCCAAGGATCATGACCAGCGTATTACGTTTAGTCGGCGTCATATCAACCTAATGCTGCGACGGATGATCTTGGAGAATCCTGACTTTGTGGGTGGTGCTACCTGCTGGGAACCGAATGCCTTTGACGGCCGCGATGCGGAATATGCAAACACTCCCGGACATGATGATAGTGGCCGGATAAGCTACTACTGGTTTCATAACGATTTCGGTAATGTCTCGATGGATATCTTGACAGAACTTGACAGCAAATCCTGGTATGTTGATCCGCTACGTAAAAAGCACGAAACGCTTTCTGAGCCCTATGTCTATCCAATTCATGGCAGAGATGTTTTCATGACGACGGTCTCGGTGCCGATACAGGATAGTCATCAAGTGTACGGCGTGGCGACGATCGACGTGACCTTGGATTTCCTACAGCAATTGGTCGAAGATGCCAATGTGTTTGCTGATGCTGGAAGTATGGCGATTATCAGCAATGAAGGGGTGCTGGTTGCTGCTTCTGGGAGCGGAGATCTTGCCGGAAAGCCGCTGCAAGGTCAGTTAGGTTACAGTCCGCCGTTGCTCAACAGCGTTGCTCAAGGTGAAAGCTATTACGATTGGAACGAACAGGGGATGGAAATTGTTGTCCCACTAATCGTTGGCCAGAACGACAGGCCGTGGGGGATCTATATTCAGATTCCTGCGGATCGGGTGATGGCTTCCGTTAATGCCTTGATGTGGAATGAACTCGGCGGCGGTGTAGTCAGCATTTCCATTGCCCTGTTGTTGTTGTGGGCCATTGCCACGCGAATTACCAAGTCGATCCGTATGGGGACTGAGATGGCAGAAAGCATCGGTCGTGGTGATTTGAGCCCGCGCCTCAGACTTAATCGAGAGGATGAGGTTGGTAAGTTGGCCGAAGCGTTGAACCGGATGGCTGAAAGCCTCTCTTTCAGGGCCAGCCAAGCTGAAAACCTTGCGGCTGGCGAACTCCAGCAGCGGCTAGCGTTAGCATCAGAGTTGGATGTTTTCAGTCAATCATTACAGACGATGACTGAAAATTTCAACAACGTCATTGGCCACGTTGACTGCAGCAGCAAACAGATCATCCTCGCCAGTGAACAGATTGCACAGATCAGTCGCGGCATGATCTTGGGGGTTAGTCGACAAGCGACGTTGGTTGAAGAGGTCTCGCGTACCGTGAGTGGGTTGGCTAGCCAGCTTCAGTCGGAAGAGGTGCCCAGCCGTGAAGTCAGCGATTTGCTCGCCGATCGTCTGTTGCAGGTGCGTGAAGTACTAGATCAGATTGGCCGGATCGCCCATGAGAATGTCGCTCAAGCTGGCGATTGTGCAAGTACCAATAAAGAGCTGGCCGACCATGCGTCGTCGCTGGATCATGAGTTGCAACGCTTTACCTTTCTTGAGCAAATCAATGCCAAAACTCCGACCGATTGTCGCTGATGACGGTCTGAAAAATCTGCTTTGCTGAATAACACGAAAAACGCCTGTTGGAGTGGTCCAACAGGCGTTTTTTATTACGAAGTACTCTGTCTTGGCGCGTCAAGGTCGCTATGGAAACCTCATGCTGACCATGTAACGTCTTTTTGGCCAAAATCGTTAGCGATTCGGGCCCAGAGGAAAAGAAGATCAGACAGCCGATTGAGATAGGTGATCGAGAGTTGATTGATTGCATCGCCTTCTACGGCACAGATGGCGACCACTTCACGTTCCGCCCGACGTGTGACCGTTCGCGCCAGATGCAACCACGCTGCAGTGCGGCTACCGCCAGGGAGGATGAATTCGCGTAACACCGGAAGTTTTTTTGTCGCAGATTCTGCCCATTGTTCCAAGCGTTCAATGTGAACGGTTTCGATTCTAGTTGAAGCTATCATTGGATGGGCAGGGTTTGGCGTTGAAATATCTGTTCCTAGATATAAAAGATCATTTTGGATTTGCTGTAACGAACCTGAAACGCCATCAGGTGCTGTCTCAGCCACAATAACGCCGATCAAACTGTTGAGTTCGTCAATGGTGCCGTAAGCACAAACACGCAATGAATTTTTGCTGACACGTTGTCCACCCGTTAAGCTGGTTTGACCACCGTCACCAGTTCCTGTCGATATCTTCATGGTAAATCTCCTGCTTGCTGTGAAACGGGGGGGGAAATAGATAAAAAAATAGGCTGGTACAATGCCTAACGCCAGATGAGAATCAGCTCATCTGGCGTTAGGCATCTATTTACGGTTGATGGTTTGTCGCTCGGCTGTGTAATGCATTGCCGATGCGGGATTGTCAGGTTGTGCTTGCTTGCTGTTTTCGCTTACGAATGATCGTATCAATGTCCAGCACTGAAAGGATCAGAATGGCGAATCCTCCAGAAAACCTGCCGATGAATGAGGTGTTTTCATCCGAGAGGTTATAGGTTATGAAACCCATAACCAGCATCCATAGCAACAGAATAAATCCGCGTGCTGGGCGGCCCAATAACAGATGTCCAGAGCCGGGTAGTATGAGCGCCAGCAGGACGGGGCTAGATTCTTTTAATCTGGAAAATGTCGACATCACTAAAATCCTTTGGGCCGTGGCCACCTCGGGGTGATGAAGTTCTCAAGATCGACTGATTTACAGCGATATTTGATAAACCATACCGATGCCAGGAAGTAGAAGGTCAAGCCGCCGAGGATGTTGATCCAGTAGCCGAAATACATGCCTGCCAATGTCGCTAGAGTCAAGATGGCGAGAATAATGGCTGGGATGGGGTGGGCGGGACAGATATAGCCACGCTCGATTGTCCCTAGCGGGTACATGCGTCTGAACTTGAACATCATGATGGCGGTGAACGCATAAACCAGCAAGGCGGAAAAGATGGAGAAGGTCACGACCTGGTCCAAAAGTCCAGTAAAGCCGAAAGCCAGCGAAATAGGCAATAGAAACAAAATCGCTCGGTGCGGAGTGTTGTATCGGGGGTGGAGGACACCAAATTGCTCCGGAATCAGCGTGTCACGGGACATGGAAAACCAGGCGCGACCGGCATCATGAATACAGCCATTGGCGCTGGCTAAACAAGCGAGGATGGTACCGATAAACAACGCTGCAATGACGAAGGGCATTTCTGTTGCCAACGCGGCATCGTAAAGGGGATAGACTGACTTGCCGAGATCATCGGCGTTGACGAGTCCCGAGCAGACATACCAGGTGATGGTGGCACCGGTCAGCAGGGTGATCAGGCCGACAATTGCTCCGACCGGCAGAGAGCGCCCCGTGGAACGGCACTCTTCGGCGGCCAAAGCCGTCCCTTCGATCCCCAGATAAAACCAGATGCCAAATTGAAATGCCCCGAGGATACCGATCCATCCGTAAGGCAGTCCGTTGGACATCTGCTGAAGGTTGAGCAGGCTGTCAGCGGGAGTGTAAAATTTGGTCACAATCAGCAGGATGAAGATAGTGCACACCGCAATGGCGGTGATCACGAAATTTAGCGATAGTGCTGCCAGAGCGCCGCGGTAATTGAGCAGGGTTAGAAACAGCAGGCTCAGGATGATATAGGGCAGCGCCTGAACATCCGGATGCAAAGATTCCAGGATCTGGCCGACCACTAGAGCGTCCGCTGCTTCCAGCATGACATATTCAAACACCAGCATCAGCCCGATATTGAAGGCGGCCAAGGGGCCAAGAAGGTATTTTGCCATAGCATACTGGCCGCCAGCCTCAGGAATGACTGAACCGATCTCAGTGTTGACCATCACCAGCGAAATGAAAAGAACCCCCATGATCCAACAGGCGATGATCGCGCCTAGGGTGCCACCCTTGGCTACGGCAAAATTCCAACCCATAAATTCGCCGACGAGGACGATTCCGACGCCGAGGGCCCATATATGGATGACCCCCAAGACTTTTGACAGCTTGTTTTCTTTTTTATTTGTATTATCCATGGCAATACGTCCTTAATCTATGCTGTTTTTCTTGTCAGATAACTCTTTTTCAGCTTTGTAAAAATCAATAGCCAGCCACAAGAAGATGATTGTACATAAGGCCCAGGCCGAAAAATTCATAATTTTCCAGAAACTCATAATATAATCCTTTAGCGTGTTATTTGTAGATCCTGTCGATCATGGTTTTCAGCTCCTTTTTGCTGGTCTTGAGAATGAACACAAAGTAGACAGCCAGGGCGCCGAAGGTAACGGTAAACGAACCTAGTCCGAAGGTGTAGTCTATCCCCTCCCCGCCCACCAGAAGCCCTCCTTGGAGCAGCATGGTGCCTAGTAGCGTGGCGAAGCACAGGATCATGATAAACAGGATGTCGAATACGGTCTTGAAGGTTTTCATAGTTTTCTCCCTTATTTCTTGGGCGCTTAAAGTTTGCCCATATTCTCGATCTCTTCGGTATATAAAAGGACCTTGTTTTTTTTAAGGTGCATGATCAGGGCAAAAGAGGTTGCCGTAAGGGCGGCAAGGACAGAGACACCAGCGCAGGTGGCGGCACAACTGAAGCCTGCGCTCGGAGAGATCGAAAGCACCTGTTTGAGGACAAAAAGTATGACGCACCAGAGAATGGACATCGATGCGAGTACAATGAGATTGTCATTGGTGTAGAGTGAGTTTATTTTCTTTTCCATATTGCCTCTCTTTTTGTTGGCATCACCCTCAGCGATCCTACATGAGTGATTCTCCTGCTTAATGAATCAAAGGGCAGTGACGAGAGGGAAGCCTTTGCGGGCTTCCCTCTGGCATGAAAACATTTTTTCAAGCGCTAACAGTTTAAGATTTTTTCCGCAGCAGGTCGGTAAGTCGGTTACCGGCAGCACGGTTTTCTAGGATCTCGGTAGCCCTTTCGACAATCAGGCTTCCCGCTTCAAGGGAAGGGATTCCGCCGGCGTAAATATTCGAGATAACAGTCATTTCAAAAGAGATATCGCTATTGCCGCTGAACTCGGCTGCGGCCTGTTTTTCCTCTTCACCGGCCAGACGATAAGTCATATAAGACGACATACTGCGCGAAGCCAGGGCATCACCGCCTGGTCGCTCACCAATCAAGTTGATGATCACCTTTGCTTGCAGGGTTTCTGCGACCTCTTCGGCTAGTTTAACCCGGCCATAAGGGGCGACAATATGCTGGCCGACTGTGAATCCTCGGCTCTTGAGACCATCCTCAAGAACGGGCAGTAATTCATCCATGTTGTGGTGGATGGCCTCGGCGCTGAGACCGTCTGAGATCAGAACCTGAACATCGCAACCTTCAGCCTGCAGTGTGGTTAGATCTTGCTCGGCGATATGTGCGCCAAGTTCAGGGTTATTAAGGTGGTCATCTTTGCTGGTCGCCTTGGTGTGGAGCACTCGAACATTGAATTGCGCCAACTCCTCCATGCGCAAATCGGTATGGATGGCTTCGCGGGCGATCGCCTGATTGGCGCGTAAGGTCCGTTGTACATGGTTGGCAACACGTGGCCCAGCATTTTCGAGACCGTACATAGCTGGCGTCGACTCGAGCAATTTTTGGAATTCGACGTCAGAATCACAGAAGATGCGTGGATTGCCCCAATTGGCGCCGCGCTCAACATTGCCCTGCTCATCAACCTGGTAAATACCTTTTTCAACCGCCCAGGCCAGATACTCGGGCGCTGGCTTCAGGTTGTGAATTTCTCGCAGAGTCTGATTGTCGTGGCCGCTGGTATCAAAGTAGGACAACATCCGGTCCATGCCATAATAAACATCCATGAAGAAATTGGCACCGGCGGCTGTCAACATCTGGGTGGCCATCTGCTGACCTTCAGCTGTGCAGTTGGAATGCAGGGTGTAACAGGGTGCCATCCCCATCGGCAGACCCATGAGTTTACCCATGAATTGATCCTGGAGATTGGAGATCATCATTTCGAAGTTATCGAGGTGGGTTTCAGGACCGATAAAACCGGTAACATTGTTAACCATAAACGGGTCGTAACGCCGTGCCAGGCCATAACACAACGCTTCGGTAACCGTCATGTCGATACCGTTATGCTTGTTGTAGCTGACTTCACTTCCCTGGCCTGTTTCAAAATACATCCACTGCTCAGCTTGACCACGTAATGGGCCCTTTTCAGCCATGGTGTAATACGCCTTGTCCAGATAATCAACGGTGACATCGAACTCATCAATCAGGGTGGTGTCGGTTCCGGCGATGCTCTGGAACAAGATTTCTACCGGTGCCCCTTTTTCCAATGCCGCCAGTTGAGTTTTGATATGAGCAAGGCAGCAGATCTGGGTTGGTACGCCGGTTTCACGACGAATTTTATCCAGCGTTTCCATGACAACAATGACATTCTCCACTGTATCTTCCGCCGGGTTCATTCCCAGCAGGCAATCGCCGGTCCCTTCCGAAAGCCCCATATAGCTCAGCAGAGTTAAGCACCGCAGATCATCGGTCGGATGATTTGGTTGGCAGCGTGACGATAGTGTACCGGGCAGGCCGACTCTGGTACGCGCCTTGGCCGTCGGCTTAACCTTGCGTGAAAGGTAGATCAGTTCATGCACATCGCAGATCTTGGCAAGAGCGGCCACCATAACGGGAATCAACACGGCACCGATTCGTGCTATTTCATTGCCCGTCGAGCTTAACAGGTGGTTTTTAGTCGCGCCCAGGGTCATCGTTGCAACGGAGCTGAATGCCTCCAGATCGATATCGTAACCAACGCGCATAACCGAATCGAGCTGGCCCTTATCATCAATCAGCGGCCGATCATATAGATGCTGTAGTGTCAGTTCAGAGAGTATTGAGCGTGCAGCTTCGCGGCTGATCTCATCTTCAGCAGCTAAACCGCAAACACGGTCACCAGATTTAGAAATATCCGCCACTCCCAATAACTTTTTGAGACCGAAGAACGAAAATTCACGATCTAACAAGGTTGTGCTGTAGGTTTCATCTGCCTTCGGTTCAGGAACAATAATTTCAACCAGCGGCTTAATTTTTTTAATCGAACTCATAGTAGATCTCCTCCAGAAAAGCTTAAGCTTTTCATGCTTTTTAGTTCATTCCGTAAAAAGAAACAGGAACAATATTGTTCAAACAGCGACCGATATTTACAAAGTGTGCATGTCGATCAGGGATTTCATCGATCACCACCAATTTCACCGGTAATTGGCCCCAGTTTGAAGCATAATTACCGAGGGTTTTGCCTGCATTGTCACTGAGAACCAACACCATGGTGTGCTCCTCAGGTAGAGGATGGGTCTGTAACGCTGCTGCCAAATTCTGTCCGGCGGCTTTTATCTGCGCCAGGGTTGATGGTTGGCCATTGGGATCCAGTGAGCGCCGCGAAAGTATTTGAATACAACCGCCATTGCTCCCTTTGCGCAGTAGTTCCAGAGCGTGTTGCCACTCATCCGTTTTAGCATCCATCGCCAGGCGTGCCACGATAGGCAGATCCCGCAACGGTAAAGCTTGTGTATCCGGTAGGTACAGGGTGGTGCCGGAAACATCAGTACTGTGCAAGGCTAAGCCGTACACCGTCGCCCGACCCCGATTTTCGGGTACAAACTGCGTCAGACTTGCCGATAGCTGTGGCGAGGCGATAATCCGGCGGGCAAGATCAATTCCCAGGTCACCAAAATAGGTTGTCGGCGGTAATTCTTCGCCGGCAACATGTTGGTATATCAACTCACCAACCCCACCGGAAAAGGTCACAACCGGCGTTACTCCGTTGCAGTCACATTCAAACGGCACCTGTTGATGAGTCTGGGCAATCCCGTCAGCAAAAAACTGCGTTGCCCCCTTGACCATGGCTTCCAGTGCCTCGATATAAAAACCAAGGATCTGGTCACGCAGCTGCGGGCTCATAACTTCACCAACAGACAATGGAGCCCCAAGGTGATCGAGAAGCTGACGACCGAAGGCTGACAGCCCAAGCAACAGATAGCTGTCAGGTTTAAAACGAAAATGTCGCGCCCCGACATAATAACAACCGGTACTTTGCACATTACCGTTCAATCCCAGAGCCGGATTGGTGGTTCCACCACCGATATCGAGATTGACGATCGGTGTTTCGCTGTGAAAGCGTGACAACACCGAACAGCTGCCCATAAATGCCAACCACGATTCCAGTGATGGATCATCAGCTGTAGCGATAACCGCCTCACCGATCCGTTCACTTACCAGTCTGGCCAGGGGTTGCGCATTACTGCGCAACGCCGCCAGGCCAGTAATAATGGTGCCCCCAGCAAAGATATCCTCCAGGTTGGTACCACTTTCCGCAAGCCACTGCTCTAGATACTCCTCCACCCGCTGTTCATCGATCACGCCGTCAGCAAACGGGGTGAAAACCGGTGTGGAGCGGTATAGAATTTCCGGCTGCCCAAGCTCCATGCGACCGGTAATACAATTACGACCGACATGGGCTTTGGCAACAATCGCACTGCTTGTGGTCGAGCCAAAATCGAGCCCGATAAGCTTGACCTGGCGGCTAGCACTGCTTTGCGGTGGAGGGGAA
>MAXR01000007.1:0-4273 GCA_001751155.1 Desulfuromonadales bacterium C00003068
TCTTAATGCTGAGTCCGCCATAAGAAGAATAGCGCGTTTCCGTGATAAGGTAAGATTGAACAAAAAGATGTGGCTGAAACAAAAAAAGAACTTTACAACAAAGAAAAGAAGATCGCTTAATAGGTTTTTTGACATTTGGATTTACGGTTACGACTTTGATAGGGGTAAGTCAAAGGCAGAGCACGAGGTCTATCTGATAGCTAAAAAGGGGAGGGAGGTAAGGGTTGGTGAGGTACCGACGAGAGAAGGTGGAGGCAACAGAAAGGATCGATGCTTTGTAATTAAAGGATTGGATTCGCAGAACTTTATTCACAGCAGCGATACAGTGGAATTGCATATAGTTAACCCAAAAGGCGGTTGGACTGCATCAAGAATTTATGGCGTCTACATAATGCCAAATGAGCCAAGAAGAGGTAGTAAAGAAGCGACTAATATGATAGAGAATGATCTAGCTAAGTTGCACGAGGAATCATTTGGCTTTGTGGAATACAGCTATAGGGGTGTCGCAAATAATGATGGCCAGACACTGAAGCTATCGCTGAGCCTTTAGACTGATTACTGCGACGAGAATAAATAAGACGCGGTCATTTCGAGCGGAAAATACAGTTGAGGATTTGGGATTGAGCACAAAAAATATATGTCCACTTCAATACTATCACTATCAATCGAACACTTAATTTGCTTTTCCATACTTGTCGACTAGGCTGCATCTGGAACTATACCAGCTATTATGGGCTGGTGAGTGGTCGTACCTGCTAGGACACCACTGATGATTGCAGCCAGCATCTTCAAATGCGAGGGGAATCTCTTTTTGCCCACCTTGGGTGAGGTCCTGGCAGAGCAACTGTAAATTCAACTTCAGGATATTTTCTTCTATTGTCACCATGATAGCGTTCCTTTTCATATGGTCTTCTCAGTGGAGACTAGCATTAACATTGTGAAGGTGGTTTGTCTTTACTTTTTATTGGGAGTTGTTACATGTAGTTATCGCAGCCGGCGATGTTTGTAAAGAAATGTAGTTCAGTGAAGGCACGGATAGTGACTTACGTTGCGAATATCGTGTACCGACCCATTACATTCTTGCTTTGCACCGGCGCTTTTCCGTTGGATTACCAGATAGTCAAGGCTTATTGGCAGGTGGTGTGATGACTGATTTGACTAGCTTAAAAGAGAAGGCCTTCCCTTTGCTTTGTCGAGTGGTTAAGGAAATACCAAGGCCAGCGAGGGAGTTATACCGCAAGGGGTATTATTTGGGTCTCATGTTGAAAAACAGGCGGCGGCGTGTAAGCGAACTCTATCTGCAAAAGATCATGCGTTTTGTTTCCTCCATTCTCCTGTCATCAGAAGACACGGTTTTGAAACGAACGTTATCCGACGCGGGTATTTCGTTCAGGGAAGGGCGACATTCTGTTTATGTCTCAGGGCGTAGTGTCGAGAAGATCAGCGTGGAACTTTCGCAGTGCTATCCCGAGGGATGTGGATTAAAAATATTCCTCAGCACCGAGGTTTCTGATGATGAGACGGTATACTATTCGACTCGGCGGCATAACGATAGATTCCCACTATGTGCCAAAGCCATTGGAACCACTCGGGAAAAGATGATTATATCAAACATTCTTTCGTTATCTCATATGGCTCCTCGGGTGTTTGACATTGTCTGGTTGAGATATCGAGATGTCTTGTTGCAGGCGCTGGTTGTAGAGCACATAGATGGTGAATTTGTCTATGGTGAGGATGGCGAGGCTTTTCTGGAAAGACTTTATTCCAAGTTACGAGAAGAAAACATAGAAATATTGACTGGTAGAACGATTACTAGCACAGGCTTTGATCGCGTCGATATCGATTTTACTCCGCCATATTTCAATCATAATGTAATTTCCGACGGTGCCCACACATACTATACTNNGATCAGAAGCGTTCTCTTGCGCGGTTAGTTACTGAGATGAAAAAGAAAACGCGTTTTGGTGGGGGGCGTCCTTTGCGCGGCAAAAGTTACAATTATCAGTCGGTTTCTTTCATGGAAATTACGGGGAAAAGAGATATGGATGTCCGCTTTGATAGGGTTGCTTCTGTATTGAGGAATCACAATATTGATTTCAACGGGATGAGAGTTCTTGATGTTGGGTGTAATCTGGGAATGTTTATGTATTATTTTCTCAAAAGCGGGGCATTTTGGTGTACAGGACTTGATTTTGCCGAGATAGCCGACCTTGCTAGACGCTTTTTGTTCTTATGTGGATATTCGCGGTTTGATCTTATTGGATGTGACTTAAAGCGAGAAGACGTATTTAGTTTGCTGCCGCAAAAACAGTTCGATATCGTGCTTTTTTTTGCCATGAGCCATCATATAGGATTTCCGCCGTGGCTGGACGCAGTGGAATTCCAGTATTTGCTATTTGAAGGGCAGACATGGGAGAGCGTCGAGGCTGCTAGAAGCCGCCTATTACAGCGCTTTCCCGGAGCAGAGACGCTACACTCATATCGTTACCGTGATGGCGACAGNNGGTATGACCATGTGAGCCCACCTATGGGTGTTCGGAGAATTATTTCAAATAGCTTTTTTCGGTTCCTGTCGACGGCTGTCAGCAGTCTGATCAAGATCGGTATCATTGTGCTGCTTGGGCGCAGCTACGGTCCAGATGTGTTGGGAGTATGGTCGTGTGTGTTAGTGATTAACGGTTTTTGTCTTCACATCGCAAATCTGGGGTTTAATGGTTACGCGGTTTATTCAATACCTAAAAGAGAATATGCAGAAGATGAACTGATATCGCGGATGCTACCTGTGAGTCTTGTTGCTAGTGTGATCGCTTTTGCATTGTCAGTTTATATATTGAGTGTATTGCAGTATTCGCGAGAAACAATTCACGGAACGATGTTGGTTAATGCAGCGTTGATCTTTGATTCATTAACGTTGTGTGTACGAGGAATTTTTGACGGGAACCAGAAGATGGGGTGGTCAAGTGCTGTTCACGTTTTCGGTGATATTATATTGCTGGCCGTGGTCGGCATATCTCTATTTGTTTCGTCGTCAGTGTTTGGGGTTTTTGTTGCTTACTTTGTTACAAAGGCAATAAATTCTTGTTTTGCGTTGTTCTTGTACTGGAAACACTATGGGGGTTTTTCCATAAGTGGCTCTTTGACCAAGGAGTCATGGGGGATTGTGAAACGTTCCTTGCCGTTTGCGGCAAACAACTTCGTCACTTTGGGGTCTAATCGCTTTGATATTCTTTTGTTGTCATATTTCGCAGGACCTGCATCTGTGGGAACATATAATGCTGCCATGACGCTGTTACTTCGGCTGAACATGGTTGTCAAACCATTTGTTTTTGCCCTCTTTCCTGCTCTGACGGAGGCGTTTGGCGCTAATAGGGCGCAGTACCTGATGTATTTGAAGACTAGTGCCAAATATATCGTTTCTCTGGCTATTCCCACATTCGCTTTTTTTTGGGTAGCGTCGGACAAAATAATGGACTTTTTATACGGGGAGAAATTTGTCGAGTCGGCAAGTATATTGCGCCTGTTGAGCCTGATGATCCTATTCAAGTTCCTAAATCCACTTATTGCCAGTGCCGTTACCGCATCGGGAAATCAGGGCAAGCGGACGGTGATTGTCACGTGTTCGTTTATGGTAAATATTGTCTTGAATATTATTCTTATTCCTCAATTCGAGGCTCTGGGCGCGGTATATAGTTCTGTTATTACGGAGATTTCAATAACCGCTGCATTGTTGTCCGTCATCATGAAGTACAAGATTATGGAGCTTACGGTGAGGTTCAAGGATCTGTTCCATTTTCTTCTTATGATAAGTGTGGCGCTTGGGCTGGCTTTTTTGGTGAGAGATCTCCCATTATTAGTTGTGCTTGGCGTCGTCTCCTCGGGATTTGTTGCTCTTTGTCTAGTGTTGAGAATCCTTACAGTCAAGGAAATGATGAAATACGTAATGGTTATGATTCAGCAATTAAAGATAGGTGGGAATCAGGCAATATAGAACACGACAGTATATGAGAGAGTTATCGAAGGGGGCGTTAGTCGTACCGTGAGGGGTATATGATGATTTGTGCTGTACTGTGTTGGTCTTAACGCCTCCACATCAGAGCCTGCTTGAAAACCCTGTTTTGGGCTGGAAAACCACCGAAAGTCATCCCACATTCTCCGAAAATGGACCCTGAGAACATCATTTTGGGTGGCTCAATACGGCATTTATTGACTTTTCAAACAGGCTCTTATTTGAGCTTTTCCGAGAACCGAGTTTACCAGAGTTCTAGAGTTACGC
>MAXR01000007.1:4294-4675 GCA_001751155.1 Desulfuromonadales bacterium C00003068
GCCTCCGGCCCTTGGGCGTGGGGCGGTGTCCCGGAGGGTACAGATGCCTTTGTGCTAGCAATATACGCATAGCTGCTAAGGGTATCGGGGCCGAAGTGAAGCTGGTTTCCTCATTCCGAATAGCCGGTTACTGCAAAACCTATGACTATGAAGCGGTGTCTTAGGCCATTCAGAAGGAATTATCTACATGTTAGCTGTTACTTCATTCAACAGGTTGAAGGGAGTACGAAACTTGGATGAAGTTGTTATACATGACTTTCGGGCATTTTGTCTTAATCTTGCGTTTATTTTAGATTGCTCTAAAAAACTTCTCAAAGATCTGGTCAGTAGTGAGTTCTCATAACCTATTGAAATTATTGACACTGAAAAAAGTGGCATGAA
>MAXR01000008.1 GCA_001751155.1 Desulfuromonadales bacterium C00003068
AGTGTGCCGTAAGCAGGGGGACGGCAATCACTTGTTTGTTCAATTTCTTACCTTGCTGGACAATGATAATAAAAAATCACGTAATCAATCACTGGTTAAATGGGGCGATCAGTTTAATCAGCTCTTAAATCAGCTTGGTTGGCCGGGTGATCGATCCTTGACGAGTGACGACTATCAAGCGTTGTCGGCGTGGCGAGATAAATTGGTGCCCGCTCTAGCCGCACTTAATGTCGTTCATGGTGATACGAATCGGACAACGGCATTAACGATGTTGCGTAAGCTCGCCACAGAGCAACTGTTTCAGCCGAAAGCGCAAGATGACCGTTTGCATGTGACGGGAATTCTCGAAACAGCTGGTCTCCATTTTGATGCCATTTGGGTGACGGGCCTCACCGACCAAATCCTGCCAGGGCGAGTTCAGCATAACCCCTTCATCCCTACGGTGGTGCAACGTCATTTCCAAATGCCCCATTCGAGTATTGAGCACGAACATCACTATGCACAGGTGACAATTGATCGATTAAGTTGCTCAGCTTCACAGGTGGTTTTAAGTCACCCTGCTGGTGATGGTGTGGTGTCGTTTCCACCGAGTCCTTTTATCCCCGCTAATATTCACTGTTTAACGAGTCAGCAACAGGATGAAATAACGGCATTGGAGGGTGATGATCAAGGGGCTGAGATAACGCTGGAATCACTTTGTGATGAGGTGGGCTGTGAGTTAGTTTTGGGTGATCACCCTTACGAAGTTGCGGGCGGCACCAGTGTGTTGAAAGATCAGGCGTTGTGTCCATTTCGCGCCTATGCTCACCATCAATTAAAGGTGCGTGCATTAGAAACGCCGCAAACGGGGATTGATAATCGTGTTCGTGGCGACTTGATCCATAAAGTGTGCGAACGATTTTGGACTGAGGTGACAACACATCGCCAGTTATGCGCAATGACAGATGATGAACTGTTGCAATGTATTAAACAGTTGACTGACGAGGTGTTAGATCAGGCGCGGTTGAATGATCAAGCGAAAGAGTTGCTGTCGATTGAGAGGACACGCTTAACAACATTATTGTTTGAATGGATCAGTTGTTTTGAACGTCAACGTCAACCTTTTACGGTTGTTGCGGTTGAGCAGCGGCAACAGGTACAGGTTGGTCCGCTATTGTTGACGGCGGTGCCTGATCGCGTTGATTGTTTAGATGGCCAGAGCGGCTGTGTGGTGATCGATTATAAGAGCGGTATGGTTAAAAATAGTGATCTGATCGGTGAGACGTTGCTCGAACCACAGTTACCTATCTACGCATTAAAGGGACTTGATCAGCATCAGCAGCAAATTGTTGCGGTGGTGTTTGCTCAAATTCGTTCGGGCGAATGTGCATTTAAGGGGGTTGCTGCTGACGATGATGTGATGCCACGGGTTAAGTCTGTTGCCAAGAGTGCTGCGGTTAAGCGCGGTATTGATGATTGGCCCACTTTGCTCGATGATTGGGATCGCCAGTTAGATCAATTGGCACATGATTTTTCTAACGCCCAGGCGAAAGTGAATCCTGTTGCAAAAAGCGCTTGTCAGTTTTGTGATTTAGCGCGGCTGTGTCGAATTGCTGAGTGTGAGGAGAGTTGCTGATGGCTGCGCTAGAATTGTCAGATTTGGACCAACGTCGTCAAGCTGTCGACCCAGAGTTGTCGTGCATCGTTCGCGCCCCAGCGGGGTCGGGCAAAACCGAACTGTTGATTCAACGGCTGTTAGCTTTGCTTGGCCGAGTTGAGCGTCCCGATGAGATTTTAGCCATCACTTTTACCCGTAAGGCGGCTGCCGAAATGCGTCAGCGCGTTCTTTTGGCGCTACAACAGGGTCAACAATTCCTCGACGGTAATGAGGGGATTGTTGAAGAGGCGGATCACCAACGACAAACGCGACAACTCGCCTGTGCGGTATTGGAGCGAGATCGTGAGCTGGGCTGGCATCTTTTACATCATCCTGATCAACTTCAAATCCAAACCATTGACAGTTTTAATGCCGCCTTAATTCGCAGAATGCCGTGGCTGACACGCATGGGTGGTTTACCACAAGTCAGTATGATGCCTAATCAGCTTTATCGTGAAGCGGTGGCTGAGGTGATCCATTTACACCATGAGACTGAGGTTGTTAATGATGCGGTACGCCAATTATTGATCCACTTAGATAATCGTGCAGACATTTTAGAGCAGTTGTTGATGCAGCTATTGTCACGGCGCGATCAATGGCTGCGCCACGTGTTGGGCGATACTGGCCAACAGCGTCAACAGCTTGAAAAGGGTTTGGCGCATATCGTGTCAGGTTCACTTCAGAAGATACGAGCCACCCTTGACCCCGCGTTGCAGCAAGAGTTGCTGGTGCTTGGCGCTTTTGCCGCTCAACATTGCCCAAAACCTGAAAAACCACTGTGCGCGTTAGCACAGATTGAATCGTTTCCCGATGCCTCAGCCGATCAGCTCCATGTGTGGCAAGGGTTTGCCGATCTATTGTTGACGGCGGATGGCCAGTGGCGAAAACGGTGTGATAAAAATGGTGGTTTTCCGGCGGGGACAAAAGAGCCGTTTGCGTCGATGAAAAAACGGATGGTGGCTCTGCTGCAAACATTACGCGATGATGGCTATAGTGCCGATCTGTGGTCTGTTGTGCGGGCATTACCTGCGCCGCAGTACTCTCAGCAGCAATGGTTGATTCTTGAGGCGCTGTTCACCTTGCTACCGCAAGCTGTGGCGCAATTGTGGTTGGTGTTTAGTCGCAAGAGCGAGGTGGATTTCGTTGAAATCGCCCTCAAGGCTCGGCAAGCGTTGGTGGATAGTGGTAATCCTACTGAACAGTTATTGATGTTGGACCATCAAGTTCAACATATTTTGATCGATGAGTTTCAGGACACATCATGGTTACAGTTCGATTTGTTAAAAACATTGATTTCAGGTTGGCAAATTGATGAGGGGCGTAGCTTGTTTGTTGTTGGCGACCCGATGCAGTCGATCTATCGCTTTAGGGAAGCGGAGGTTGGCTTGTTTTTGCAAGCAACCGCCAACGGTGTAGAAGACTATCCTTTGCAACCACTGCAATTGAGCGCTAACTTCCGTTCTCAGCAAGGGCTTGTTGACTGGGTAAATCGCTGGTTCCCAACCATTCTACCGCAGCGTGAAGATTCTGGCACTGGTGCGGTTTGTTACGCACATGCGCAACCTGTGCTTCCAGATGCCGCTGGCGATGCCGTGCAGGTGTTTGCTCAACGGGGGCGCGATGATGAAGGGGAGGGGGAGGAGCTATGCACATTAATTCAACAGCTCCTTCAGCAGTCTGAAGATCAAAGCATTGCGATCCTTGTTCGTTCGCGGCCCCACTTACGTTGTATTTTAGCGGCGTTGCGTGATGCCGGTATCCCTTATCAGGCGCAAAATGTCGACCCCTTAGCTAGCCGCCCAGTGATATCTGATTTGGTGGCCTTGGTTCGCGCGCTGTTGCATCGTGCCGATCATTTAAGCTGGATGACCGTATTGCGTGCCCCATGGTGTGGTGTTCGGCTTGCCGATCTAATATTTTTTCAGGGCCAAAACGGTTTATCAATGCTCGAAATGATCAGCGATGATGCGCTGTTGGCCCAACTTTCTGAAGATGGTCAGTTGCGAGTGCGTGCGTTACGTGAGCCGTTGCTGCACGCACTAGAGAAGCGGGGCCGTTGTCCGTTACGTGAAATGATTGAAGAAACATGGTTGGCGTTGCAAGGCCCTGATTGTTATAGCAAGGCGGCATGTCGCGATGTTGAACAACTATTTCTGTTGCTGGATAAGCTGGATTGTGGAGGTGATCTACAGAGCTTTGAGCAGCTCGATGAAGAGCTTGATGGTCTTTTTTCCGTCAATGAAACATTGAACGACTGTCGTGTTCAGGTGATGACGATCCATAAATCTAAAGGACTCGAATTCGATCATGTCATTTTACCCGGTCTTGGTCGTCGTCCACGTGGTGAAGAGAAGACCCTTTTGCGTTGGCAGGAACATCCTGAATGTGGCTTGTTGTTAGCGCCGATTGCGGCCCGTGGTGATTCCAAAGATGATCCGATATATGATTTGTTGGGTAGGGTTGAACAGGAAAAATCAACGTATGAAGTTGCTCGGTTACTATATGTCGCCGTGACGAGGGCGAAACGCCATCTTTATCTTTCTGGCCATGCGGACTTCAATCAAGATGATCTGCCGCGGCCAGCAAAAGGCTCGCTACTGGAAAAATTATGGCCAGCTGTTGAGTCTCACTTTGATGAGATTGAAGCGGTAGATTATCGTCCTGAACGAGGTGTTCAAAATCTGTTACATCGATTGCCAGAAGCGACAGTTGTTGCGCGCAGTGAAGTGCTTAGTGGGGTACAGGAGGCATTAAGTAGGGGCGAGTTAGGGCAAGGTGTTCATGTTGGCCAGATACCTTTAGCCGAGAATCGTAACGCCGCTATCATTGGTACCATAACGCACAGTTGGCTGGAGCGCTTAGCGAAACAAGGACGTGATAGCGTGGCGCGAGATGGTATCAGAATGTGTTCACCATCAGTTGCTGCGCAACTGAGAGCGCAAGGGCTTGATGAGTTGGCAATTGGCGATGCGGTTGAACATATTATAATAATGTTGGAGCGCACGCTTAGCAGTGAGCGCGGGCAATGGATACTTGCCAGTCATGAACAGGCTGAGTGTGAACTGGCATTGACAGGTTACGAGCAGGGTGAGCTGGTTAACCTTATTGTTGATCGAACGTTTGTCGATCAGGGTGTGCGTTGGATTATTGATTACAAGACTTCAAAACCGTTAGCTCAACAGTCTGAGTCAGCTTTCTATGCTGATCAGTGTCAGCGTTATCGGCAACAGTTGCATCAGTATATTCTATTCCTAGAACGGTATGATCCCATCCATCCGTGTCGCTGTGCTCTTTACTTTCCTGCTTTTGCAGGTTGGTGTGAGATGGAGGATATGGTGTCTCGATGTAGAGTGGGTCAAGGTGAGTTGTTTTGATCTGTGTTTCAATATAGGTTTACCATGAATGGTGATCTCGCAAAAACGAATTAGATGGCGTTGCCATCATGAATGGAGTGTGAAATGGCAAAGGGAAAGAATTTTAGTGCTGTGGCGAAAACTTGGGATGAGAAACCGCAACGGGTTAAACTCGCCGCAGCTGTTGCAACGGCGATTAGCGAGAATATTCCATTAAACCGACAGATGGAAGCACTTGAATTTGGCAGTGGGACAGGATTGGTCACATTCCATCTGCACCAACAGTTAAAGCATGTGACGGCGATGGATAATGCCGCTGGTATGCTAACCGTTGTAGAGGAAAAAGCTCTGGCTGCCAATGTTGATAATGTCACCACGCGTCATAATGACACTACGATTCCATCTCTTGCTCCCGAAAGTTATGACCTCATATTCAGTTCAATGGTGCTGCATCATGTTGGTGATATTGATTCAACTCTAAAAGCATTAATTGCTGGGCTCAAAGCAGGTGGTGTTTTAGTTCTTGCTGATCTGGCTTTGGAAGATGGTAGCTTTCACGATAATGATCAGGGTGTTGAACACCATGGTGTGGATCCTGTGTGTCTCATTGATCAACTTCACGAAATGGGGTTGATGAACGCACAGTCAGTTATTGTTCACCGTATTGTTAAGCAGCGAGGATTGGAACAGCACACATATCCAGTTTTTCTTGTATGGGCCTATAAAGAATAATCAGATCACGAGATCACTTATTGGCGGTAATGGATATGAACTTGACCAGTTTCTACCATTCGTTTGAGCCACTTTCTCGTTAATTCCTTAATTAGTGTTCGTGTCACAGGTAGCAAGAGGCTGAAGCCAATTAGGTCTGTAACGAATCCTGGTGTTAAGAGGGTGATCCCTCCAGCTAAAATCATGGCACCATCCAATAGTTCTTCTGTCGGCATTTCACCCTTTTGTAGAGCAATCTGAATTTTTTTAGCCGTATCACTGCCTTGGGTGCGTGCGAGGTAAGCTCCCGCAATACCAGTCAAAAATATTAAACTAATGGTTGGCCATAACCCAATGAGTTCACCGGCCTCTAAAAGTACGTAGATTTCAACGATTGGGACGGAAATGAAGAGAATTAGGAGTTTTATGAACATTTTCACCTCTTTAGTGTGTAGGTTTTAATTTAAATATACCCTCTAGGGTACTGAATCGTGCGATTTTCAAAATGAAATCACCAAAGCAGTTTAACTTACTGAAATTATAGAGTTAATAATGTTGCCTAAAAAATGTGCAAAATGATGAGAGGTGATTTTTACGCCGAATCAAGGACATCATTAACAGCTTTACTAACAGGTTATCAACAGCTTTTGTGAGTAAAATCCTAAGTGTCCTGAACTGTGTCAGTTTTTTTTTGTCAAGGAATATATCTAATATTTGTCCGTTTTTTTATTGCCAGTTTTGCTGTTTTTGGCATGCCGCAGTAACGTTGCATAGTTGATCCAAATGTGGCGTATATAGCCAAATCAAATTCAATATAATGAAATTGTCATTTGTCTAGCATTGGAGCCGTCGTTACAATCTTGTTTATATGATAATTACTAATTGTTATTTATCAAGGTGTTGTTTGTTGTTTTAATCACGGGTTTTAACTTGACAAAAAGAGGGCAATAACTATACTGGCCGCTTTCTCTAATCTTAGGTTCATACAATGCAATTACAAGTAAGTGAAATTAAAGAATCCGGCGCGGAATTAGAAATTGAAGAATCTGCATCTCATTTTTCCGCGTTAGCGGATTTGGAGCAGGGTGGTGTGTGTACCTTTCTTTCACCTGTTGTTGTGACGTTAAATGTTCACAAGATTAGCGGCATGGTTGAGATCCAAGGGCGTATTGCTACCGAGGTTGAGATACCATGTAAGCGTTGCCTAGCTCCAACTCAACGAAACATTAATGCAAGTTTCCATCAGACTTATGTGGATGAATTACCACAGGTTTCTGGTGATGATGGTGAAGAGCTTGAGCTGTCTGCTGCTGAAATGGGACTTGAATTGTTCACCGAAGGTTGCATTGACATTACTGAGGAGATTCAGCAACAAGTTCTTCTTCTTTTGCCCGATCATCCCCTTTGTGATGAGCAGTGTAAGGGTTTGTGTTTAGAGTGTGGTGTTAACCTCAATAGTGCACAATGTAATTGTGCTGACGCAAAGGTTAGTATCAACTTTGCTGTACTTAAAGATTTTAAGGTTGAAAAGTAGAGTCAAATCGGTTTACTTTTGTTCGGTTATTGATGCTGGGTCATCAATAGCAATATATAGCCATGATCATTGTTGATAAATAATCAATGGCGTCACATTTTAAAATAGATACAGAATAAGGAGATTCAGTCCATGGCAGTGCCAAAGAAAAAGACTTCAAAATCAAGACGTGATATGCGTCGTGCTCATGATTCATTGACCGCACCAGGTCTGTCAACTTGCCCTCAGTGTGATGAGCCTAAGCAACCTCACCGTGCTTGTGGTAGCTGTGGTTTTTATAAAGACCGTAACGTTCTCGGAACTGAGGACTAGGTTTCCTTGATGAAATCAATTGTTGTCGCAGTTGATGCCATGGGTACTGATAATGCTCCTGCCGTTGAGGTAGAGGGTGCTGTTGCTGCTGCTCGTAAATGGG
>MAXR01000009.1 GCA_001751155.1 Desulfuromonadales bacterium C00003068
CTCATCGCTTTTACCGCGCTCATTCTTGCAACACAACGCCCGAGCATCAGCAGAAAGGGCGCAAAAGTGAAGGCGCTGGCGATCGGTCTGACATTGATGATGCTGGTGGAGGTTATCCATGGGTTATTTCAGGTTCTTTCTGACTTTGGCGTGGTGTATGCGATTGAGATTATGTATGCATCGCAGATTGGTAATCAATACTTCCTTCCTTTCGGATTATGGCTTGCTTTTAGTTATGCGGATGTGTTCAGACGGGCAGGAACGCATACCTGCCCGATATGTGGTGAGGAGAAGGTGGGGATTGTGGAGCACATAAGGGCGAAGCATGGAGAAAATGCGCTGGAAAGAGAGGATGTTAGAGCGATGCTTGAGGCTCGAAGAGGTGCATTCCGATCCAAGGGGAAAATGTGTTTGGAGCGGGTCGTGGAACAGATAAAAAAGAAGTCCGAGGCTATGATAAGGAAGAAAAAGTGAGAATCTGTGCCTGCGCAAGTAAGTGAATCCACAAAAGTTTCATCCCTCTTCTATTAAGTTCTTCGACAACAAAATAAGCAGCACCATGGATCGGATTTCAAACAATCTTTGTGACTCTCGTGCCCTCGCTACTATCCGCGATACGCGCATCCCGAAATTCCTTTCCGGTGAACTGCGTGTGCCCGATGCGGTGAAAATTATTGAGGTAATAGTGTGAACGAGAACGCAAAGGCGCCAGGACGCGATGGCGCAAAGGAAAACAAGAAGACTCTTTGCGACTCTGCGCCTTTGTGTTAACCGCCATAGCGTTAACTCAGAAAACGCGATCAGCCGAGAAATTGTCAGTTGCGCTATTGATGTACATCGAACCCTTGGCGGTCCAGGACTGTTGGAAAGCGTTTATGAGGAAGCTTTAGCATGGGAGCTTGCACAACAAGGCATGAAAGTAGAGCGCCAGGTATCGCTGCCAATTTCTTACAAGGAACACATACTCAGTTCCCGGCTTCGTATCGATTTGATTGTCGACGGAAAAGTTATTATCGAGTGCAAAGCCACGACTAAATACAATGAAATTTTCGAAGTCCAGACGTTGACCTATTTACGATTGACCGGCTTAAAACTGGGCATTGTGATCAATTTCGGGGAACGATTGGTCAAGGATGGGATACATCGGGTGGTAAATGGATTATGAATGAAATATATTGGGACAGACTGCACTCGACTGGTTCCATGGTATGGGATACCAAACCGTCTTCGGTCCCGACATCAGCTTGGACGGCACAATCTGCAAACGTCACAACTAAGTGGATCCACAAAAGTTTCGTTCTGCTTCTTCATAACTCACACCTGAATGGTGCGTTTTATGGTCACGATAGAGGATGACACCCTTTGCGTCTTTGCGTTAAATTAGGGAATAAAAACGCAAAGACGCGAGGGTGCAAGGACGCAAAGATCGAATAAACCTCTTGATTGGCTATCATGTTGTATGTGCCCCGGTCTTGTGTATTCATGGTCAAATTGGCAAACAAGACCAGAGATTGGAATAACCGAGTGAAACCAAAAATTGCATGGATGCAGTGCCTACATAACATCTCCGTGTGACATTTTGGCACTACGTTTCACGCGCGTTAGACAAACCGCAAGGTTCATATAGTATGACTTTGTTACGACTTATGTCACTGCATGTTATGATAGACAATTATAGTATGAACCCATGCGAACAAAACAAAGTGAAAGGACAGCTAAGATTGCGGATATTATCGCACTGTATGACATGCGGGTCATAGCCCATACTGTCGTGCAACCAGCGCCATTCCGGGTCAACCGCACCAAACACGATCGTATGAACGATCCGGGTGTGACGGTAGCAAACCTGGGCGCAAGCGAGGTGTTCATTACAGGGGCGGATCCGGGTTCGAACCATTCTCAGGTTATGGCCGGTTCTCTCAATGTGAGTGCCGGGGATGTGCTGCGCTTCAATGCGAGCAAGGGCAACCCGACCGAGTTAGACTACACTGCCACTGTGGCTGAGATGTGCGCAGGTGGCTTTGCGCAGAACGCAACCATCGAGTGCGGCGAGCCGGCAGGCATCTGTTGGGATGTTGATGACGCTACAAACGTTGACATGACTGATGCGATGACGACGTGGTATGACATTGCGGATTGTCCAACGCCAGGAGCGTATGTGGTGAATTGTTACGGGTGAAACTTATGGATACCAAAATACTAAAAACCGGGTTCATCCTCGCGATGAGCATCCTGCTGGTGGGAATAACGGCTGCGCCAGCAGTGGCAGACTATAGCGGTGGTTTTCCAGTGGTAACCAGAACGAGCGGTACTTTTAATGGCAGTGTGTATGTCGGTACTGCATCCCCTTCCGGCGGTTCCTTTGATGTGCCGAACGGAACCGTTCTGTGGGCGAGATTGTACACCGGTGTATGGGGCGGTACATCAGGCAACACTGGCTGGGAGAACATTACATTCAATGGAGATTGCACAAGCAGCGGTCTTGGTCCGATACATCTTGAGGGTGAGGATGATACCAATCCGAATGTCTGGTGCACTGGTTGTGGTAAGTACTGGATCTATTATGATGTGGCAAATCTGGTTAATGCCGGATCCGTAAACACAGCGACCAATACGCAGATCAACGGTAGCATTAGTGGTCCTGCGTACGCCACGGTCCTGGTCGTGGTGCTCGAAGGTGGAGATAACCCCAGAAATATTACGTACTGGGTCAATGATGGAAGCGATTACGCGCCCTGCACGACATACTTCAACGGCACTGTAGATATGGGGTTTGTAAATGGCGCAAATCTCACGATGATGCATATAACGGCATTTGAACCGGCGTGTGATGATTGTCTGAAATTCAATGGGAATACGCTGGATACGAGTATGATCACCAGTAATTACTTTGATTTAAATACATGGAATGTATTTGATTATCTGGCGTCATCAGGAAACAATGCATGGTCTAATAACGGTGATGATAGCTACGTCACCATTGCCAATACGGTTCTGATAATAGAACATGGTGAGGATGAGACACCGCCATATACCGCAGATCATGATCCGGCACCGAATGCGACATGGGTTCCAAAAGACATTGATGTTGTTGTTCATGTCAAAGATGATGGTGCTGGCGTGGATGAGAGCACGATTGTGATGATGGTTGAAGGCGCTGATGTGACCGCGGATGTTGTCATCACCGGTACCAAGACAGATTATACTATCACATACAATCCGACGACTGATTTTGATTATGAGCAGGTTGTGAATGTAACGGTCGATGCCTCTGATCTGGCGTCCAGTCCCAATGCAATGGGGACTGATGTATATTCATTCACAATAAAAAGTATCGACTACTGGCAGCCCTACACCACAGATCACGATCCGGNNNNGATAGCGATATCAGGGTTCATGTGAGGGATGATCATGACGGTGTTGATCTGAGCACGATAGTGATGACTGTTAATGGTGCAGATGTGACAGGCAGTCTTGTCATAACAGGGACCCCGGCGAATTACAGCGTTACTTATGATCCGCCTGTCGACTTCAGTTATGGGCATGTTGTGAATGTAACGGTCAATGCTTCTGATCTGAACGCAACACCGAATGTGATGCAGGATGCCTATTCGTTTACAACAGAGGCATACGGTTCGGATCTGGTCGTATCGATGATCGATGCATACCACGGTACAACCTATTTCCCTGATCCCAGGATCCCGTCATGCTTCAACCTCTCCAATGAGGTT
>MAXR01000010.1 GCA_001751155.1 Desulfuromonadales bacterium C00003068
TCGTCATCCATCACTTCGCCAAAAGCCATGTTGATCGCTTCAAATTCTTTGAGTAGGTCAACAGTTTCCTGAACGCCCTCTTCGACAATTTGACGCACAGTTTTACCATCATCGAGCTTAGGTTCCTGTTCGAGATAACCAACGCTGTAGCCGTCAGACAAAACGGCTTCACCGTTAAAGTCTTTATCGACACCGGCCATGATACGCAGCAAACTACTCTTACCCGAACCATTGAGACCTAACACACCAATTTTAGCACCGTAAAAATAGGACAATGAGATGTCCTTGATCACCGGTTGCTTGTTATAGCTCTTGCTGACGCGCATCATGCTGTAAATAATTTTTTTACTATCTTCGCTCATCGGTACTCCTCTGCGATATGAATAGAACGTGTTATTCGATAAATAATTTATTGAGTATTTAATGCGCAGTCATTGTACGGGCTTTCCACCGCTACGCCAATAGCCTATACTGATTGGATGTCACTATTTTCCACATCCAGTCCGCAATTCATCGTTTTCATGGTCACTTTCGTAGGCATCGCTGTACTTTCGTTTATTGTACTGTGTGTAATCGCCTATCGTCAGGCCCATCGACTGACTTACTCATCACAGAAAAATCGCCATAAACATTACGACAGCCACCCTGAGTTAACACCCACAACAGTCGGTCAACACTATCAACTGAACGCCCATCCTCTCAGCTTGGTAACAGCTGATGGTCTCAACCTTTCAGCTCATTACACCCCCTCGTGCAATGGTGCGGCGATCATTTTAAGCCATGGCTACAAAATGAACAGTAGCGAGATGATCCCTATTGCAGCGCTATTTGCCCAACACGGTTACGGAGTTCTGCTTCAAGACCAACGCGCACACGGCATGAGTGCTGGCGAGCAGATCAGCTTTGGTCGCGATGAATGGTACGACCTTGAGGCCGCAGTTAGTTTCCTTGAGAAACAACTTGGCATTACTTCCATTGGCCTATTTGGCAACTCAATGGGAGGCGCTTTGTCACTGTGTTACGCCGCACGCGATTCAAGGATTAAAGCCGTTATTGCCCAATCTCCCTACGCATCGATTGGTCATAGTATTAAAAAAGGGGTAAAACAGTTTACCGGTTTGCCACCATTCCCATTCGCACCACTGGTTCACTTCATGGCGCAACGAAAACTAAAAATCAACTCAAGCAAGCTTGCCCCCCTCAACGCCATCGCTAAGATTCATCCACGCCCTGTTTTATTGATGATGGGCGGCCAAGACCATTATGTTGAGCCACAAGGAATATTTGCTCTTCACGATGCTGCGGGCGATAGTACAGAGCTGTGGTATGTGCACGACCTTGACCATGTTGAATTCCATGAAAAACACCCCGTTGAGTTTGAACGTAAAGTGATGACCTTTTACGCCCACCACCTGCTCAACAGACCTCTAAAAACAACAAATAATCCATGAACAGAATATGCTCTTTATGATCTAAACAATTCTATGTTATGTATATTAAGATAAAAAACATCACATTATCCCCACTTAAAAAGAAAGCTCACGACGATGTTGCGAACCGCGTTCACAATTCTATTTTTGAGCTTAACCATTCTCACTGCATTTCTGCCTGTCCAGCCGCTGCAGGCCTCTGAACTCGAGTCCGTAAGCCTACAACTCGACTGGAAATTTCAATTTGAATATGCTGGTTTTATTATTGCTAAAGAGAAAGGTTTTTACGAGGCCGAAGGATTAGATGTCACCCTACTAGAATATCAACCAGGTGTGGATACGGTAGCGGATGTCCTTTCGCAGCAGACTAATTATGGCATCCACAATTCAAGCCTCGTTATCTCTAACAAAAAAATTGAACCAACGGTGTTACTGGCAACCTACTTTCAACACTCACCGTTAGTTTTCATCACTCAAAAAAACATTACAAGCCCAAGCGAATTAGTAGGTAAAACCATTATGGGGACAACCGATGAGCTGAAATATAGTTCACTGGCTCTTACACTCAAACACTTTGGTATCAATAACGAGAACAGTACCATCATCGAGCATAGCTTCAACATTCAAGATTTCATTGATGGCAAAGTCGATGCTATGAGCGGTTTTCTATCCAACCAGATTTTTGAATTAAATAAACGGGGTATTAACTACAACATCATCCACCCTGCTCAATATGGTTTTTTTATGAGCGCAGTCAATTTGTTTACCTCAAAAGATGAGGTACGACAACATCCTCAACGTGCTCAACGCTTCCTTAAAGCCAGTAATGCTGGCTGGGAATACGCTCTCGATCATCCCACAGAAACCATTCAACTCATCCATGACCATTACGCACCCGACAAGTCTATTGAAGCGCTGACATTTGAGGCCACCATTACTGAGGAGATGTTTGTCCGCGGTCTCTATCCGGTTGGCGCCGTCAATGGTGAGCTCACCAAGCGCACCTACAAACAACTATTAATGCACCAGATCATTGACGAGGATGAGCACCCAACCCCATTTCTCCTTGATGAGTTGATTGATAATAGACGGACTTGGACAGGTTTTAGCGACGAAGAGATTGATTATCTGCTAAAAAAAGAAAAAATCACCATGTGCGTTGATCCAAACTGGATGCCCTTTGAGGAGATCAAAGATGACATTCATTATGGCATTGCTGCGGACTACATGACCCTGTTCCAGCAGAAACTTCCAGTACCCATTGAACTTGTTAAAACAGCTTCATGGACAGAATCAATCATAAAAGCACAACGTCGAGAGTGTGATATTTATTCCCTGGCGGCGAGTACACCTGCGCGGCGTAAATACATGGACTTCACCACTCCCTACATCACCCTACCTGTGGTGATCGCCACGACAAATGATAAAATCTACATCGAGAGCGTCGAAGACATTCTCACTGAAAAAATCGGCATCGTGCAGGGTTATGCGATAGCCGAGGCCCTTCGCTTTAAATATCCCCATGCAAACATTGTTGAAGTCGCCTCCATTACCGATGGCCTACAGAAAGTCGAGAGTGGAGAACTATACTGCTACATTGACAACTTGATGGTCATTGCCGAACAGATTCAAAAACAGTTCACAGGGACAATTAAAGTCTCGGGAAGGATCAAGGATGAAGTCAAGCTTGCCATTGGCACTCGCAATGACGAACCATTATTAAATAGTATTTTCCACAAATTGATCCCGACAGTCGCCCCTGATGAGAAACAAGCGATCTACAACAGATGGGTTTCTGTCAATCAGGAGATGGCCTTCGACTATCACCTATTTTGGACCCTGTTTGGTGTTTTTGCCCTGATCAGCGGCTTTTACGCCGTCCACTTTCATCAATTAAACAAGTACAATCGCATGCTGCTTAAATTATCGGAAACTGACAAACTCACCGATCTGTATAATCGCTGTAAGCTTGACGAACTGTTACTTGAAAAAGAGCAGCTCTTCTACCGCTACCAGACAGCTTGCGGTGTCGCGATTCTTGACATTGACCACTTTAAACAAATTAACGATAGCTACGGTCACCAAACAGGTGATTCAGTTTTGATTGAACTATCAAAGTTAATGACCGAAAGTTTACGCACAACAGATGTAATTGGTCGCTGGGGCGGGGAGGAATTTCTCATCATCGCACCGAATAGTGACACGCAGGAAACGACGATAATGGCTGAAAAGATGTTGGAACGAATTCGCTCACACCGCTTTCAAAAAATTGGTGCCCTGACAGCCAGCTGCGGAGTCTGTTCATTTAATGACGGCAAAGATATTCAAAACACCATCCGCCTTGCCGATGAAGCACTCTATAAAGCCAAATCACTTGGCCGCGACCAAGTCGTCACCTTACCTTAATTCAATTTCATTGAGTTGCTTCAGCAACGCCGCCGCTTTTTTCTTTTGTCGTGGGTAGCGTTGGGCGTTTTCAAGAGCCTTTCGCGCTTGAGTCCACAACTCACCATTCCATGCGGCATAGCCCTGCATTAGCCAGCTTGATCCAGGTTGTTCCTCCGATTGTGCCAGCCGACCAAACACCTCAACTGCCTCAGCGTAGCGCTTAAGACTAAAGAGCAATTGTCCCTGTAGCATCAACAGCTTCACATCAACCGAATCACCTTGAGCTTGTTGCAACCAAAACAGCGCATCTTCTGGTTGATGCAAATTCAAACTGGCATGGGCTAAGCGGGTCAGAAGTTGTTCGTCATGAGGACGTTGTTGCTGCAATGTTTCATAATAGCGGACGGCCTCTTGCGGCACCCCCAATGTCAGATAGAGGTCTGCCAACAGATGCTGCTCTTGCTCCGTTAATGGCTGTAAATAAGCCAATACTTTTAGAGCGACTAATCCTTTGCTATAGCGCCCCGCGTCGAGATGGATAGAGGTCAGCAACTTCCACCACAACGGTTCAAGACCATCAATTTGGGTATAGCCATCGACGGCGTGTAACGCCTTATCGACCATTTTTAAAACTAAATAGTGCTGAACAAGTAGCTCACGCCAGCGGCGCTGGTCATCACCAGTGGTCGCATCCGCTAAAAATTCGAGATGAGGCAACGCCAACTGGTGTAGATCTAAGCCATTATAGCTCTGCACAAGAGCGGCGCGCCACGGCACGCTATTTTGATCAGGAAAATCGACCACCAACTGCTTTAACAACGACACCGCTGCCGCAGGTTTTTCACCTTGAAGATAAGCAAGGGCAGCATTATAACGCAGCTGAGATCGAGGCGGCGTGACGAGCTGGTAACTCTGTTCAAAGGCTTCAGCCGCTTCAATATAACGCTCTAACACATAATAACACTGCGCCACATTCAGCCATGCACCGCTGTACTCGGGCTGCTGCTCCACCACCGACTCATACCACTCAACCGCTTCAGCATGACGTTCAGACAACAGGTAGATATTGCCAAGGGTAAAATCGACAAGATGATGGCGTTGCACTCGTTGACGTTGCGAATCAAGTACCGCTAAAGCAGCATCGTATTGCTGCTGCTCCATCAACTGTTGGGCTTGAACAATCACTTTGCGAACGCGTAGCGGCAACGTTTCACTGGCGCCAGACAATGCTGGCCAACATATCAGGCTGAAAGCCAACAGCCATAACAATCCCACCGACCCCAAAGAGCCATAACGATTTATCACCATGCGCGCCATTATGATTCCAACTCAAAACGGACCGTTGTTGTGACCCAGCTGCGTACCGGTTCACCATCGACAGTCCCCGGCGAGAAACGCCACATCTTGACGC
>MAXR01000011.1 GCA_001751155.1 Desulfuromonadales bacterium C00003068
GGTCGAAGGGCGCACTCTGCATATGGTATTGGGGTCTGATCGGCGCCCAACAAGCCTGCCCCTGGTATTCATTGAGCGTTTGCAAAGTGCTATCGATGAAGACGGAAACTAAGGTGATTATCGGCTTGACTTAACCCGATGCAATTGCTATAAATTCTGACGTAGCGGGCGAATAGCTCAGTTGGGAGAGCATCGGCCTTACAAGCCGAGGGTCACAGGTTCGAGCCCTGTTTCGCCCACCAATAAAATTAAAAGGCAGCGAGCTTAAGCTCGCTGCCTTTTTGTATTTCTAATAAGTGGTCCGCTGCAATTCCTGGTTGCAAAATGTGTCGCCTATTGACGACGTCTGTTTGTCGAGAAGTGTAGGGAGAAAGCCCCTTGTCTCGTCATAATTCTATTTAACTGGCCCAGTAAAAACCCAGTCATTGTTCTTGACCCCTCTATGGCAGTTGATGCAGCCATCAACTCTCCCTTCTGCAAGTATGGTTTTGTCCGGGGCATACTTAAGCCAATACCAGTCACCTCCTTCCGGATTATAGCCGGTACGTCGATACATCAAGGTGACTGCTGCCAACTCCTTTTCCGGGGAATAGTTTTCTTTGACGATGATGGACCCATCGGGCAATTGGCCACTTTTGCTTTGTAGGGCCGCTAGCACTGCAGGGCTTACATAGGTGGTAAGATATGCTCCGTGGGGGTGTTGTCCCTTGTAGAGAGCCTCTTTCCCCGGAAACATTGGCCACTGCCTGTAATCCTGAGTCACGGTGATGAGCTCAATAAGGGTGCTACCGTCAGCTTCCGGCAGGGCTGCCGCTTTTTGGTCTGCTGACTGCGTTGGCTGTGATTTATCCTGTTTTTGACAGCCGGTAGCCAAGCTTAAACAGAGCAATATGCAGGGTATTGTTATTAACCGGGTCATAGTTCTCTTCTCCTCTGTGAAACGACTGGATAAAATTGCTGGAGACTTGGATGAATTCTAGCAAGGGGGTATAATTAGTCAAGTTGTCGAGAATATGGCAGCAAGCACCTCGTATCTAAATATTCTGAGCATGCAGGGTGTTTGGCCATTTTGTAGCACTATTATATTGTTGGCGTATATAGTGCAGCTCGTATTTTTAGTCTTTCTTCAGGTCCGCTTATCTTTTGAACTACCAGGATTCCAATATGAATACACTTCGACCCGCGGGGTTCATGCTTCGCTCATTTGTCGTTTTGCTAGCAGGTTTGCTGTTGTTGGGGGTCGGTTCGAGTTCGGCCGGTGTGTATCGCGATACCGAAAGCTTTGAGGTCAACCGCCAGAGGCTTCTTTCCTATCTGCTTTCACAGCAATTGACCCAGAATCACTATCGTGATCAGGGCCTAGACGATCAGTTTTCTGCCGCCGCTTTTGAACTATATATGCAACAGCTTGACAGTCAGAAACGTTTTCTCCTGCAAGAAGATGTGGAGACTTTGCGTATCTATGAACAGCAGATTGATGATGAGGTGCTTAGCGGATATCTGCAGTTTCCCGTTGTTAGTGCCGCTTTACATCGGCAACGCATAGACGAAGCTGAAATAATTATTAATGAAATTATGGTCGATGAATTTGACTTGCGCCGCGACGAATCCCTAGAAACCGATCCAGAAAAAGTTGACTACTGTAAAAATCGCCCGCAACTCGTTGATAGATGGCGAAAAACTCTTAAATACCAGGTGCTGAACAGATATCTGGAACTGTTAGAAGAGCAGGACGGGGTAGTGTCAAAAACTGCTACCATGCCAAAGGATTACCGTGTCGACGCAAAACTGCTATTTGCTGCCAAAGGTAAGGTGCTTAAATCATTAGAACAATTACTGTTGCGCTTACGGCAGATCACACAGCGGGAGTATGTCGATCGATATTTTGATGCTGTTTGTCGTGCGTTTGACCCCCATACCAATTATCTCGCCCCCGCTGAGGAAGAGGAGTTTGAGATTAGTATGAAGGGTTCACTTGAGGGGATAGGTGCCACCCTACAACAGGACGATGGGTTCATTAAGGTCGTCAGCATCGTACCAGGCAGTCCAGCTTTTCGACAGGGGCAGTTGGAGGCTGAGGATATTGTCCTAAAGGTGGCCGAAGGGTCTGCCGAGCCCATTGATATTGTAGACGCTAGATTGCGGGATGCCGTACGACTTATTCGGGGCAAAAAGGGTACTGAAGTTCGCCTGACTGTGAGAAAACCCGCCGGTATGCAACAGGTAATTCCGATCGTTCGGGATGTTGTGCAGATTCAGGAATCTTTTGTGCGTTCGACTCTTCTTAAGGGGCCCTCAGACCGCGAAGGTCGCTTTGGCTATATTCGTATTCCGACTTTTTATCGTGATTTTTTTGATAACGATAAAGACAGTATGCCCCGCAACTGCACTGATGATGTCCAGGCTGCTCTTGAGAAACTCGGTGACAGTAAGATTGATGGTCTAATCATCGATTTGCGGAATAATGGCGGTGGTGCCTTGACTGATGCCGTGCAGATTGCTGGGCTGTTTATTCAGCAAGGACCTGTTGTGCAGATTAGGGACAGTAGTGGTCGTATTGCCGTGCTTGATGACAAGGATCCTGGGGTGGCATTTGATGGTCCATTGATCGTGTTGGTCAATAGGTTTAGCGCCTCAGCCTCAGAAATCCTAGCGGCTGCTTTGCAGGACTATCGTCGGGCACTGATAGTCGGTGATCATGCAACCCATGGCAAAGGAACCGTGCAGACAGTTCTTAATCTCGATCGGGCTTTGCCGCCTGAAAGCATGGATCAGTATCGTCCTCTTGGTGCCATGAAATTGACATTGCAGAAATTTTATCGAGTCAGCGGCGGTTCCACTCAAGTGCAGGGGGTTGAGCCAGATCTTTTACTGCCCGATCCTCTGCCTTTTGTTCAAAGTGGAGAACGGTACTCAGATTATGCTTTGCCGTGGGATACTATCGCACCCGTTTCTTACACACCCTGGCAGTCATCATCCTTTGACATTGACGCCTTACGAACCTCTAGCCAAAAGAGGCTGGCCACTTCTTCTCGTTTTCAGGTCTTAACTGAACTACGTAAACGAAACCAGGAACGAGGGGGGATTACAGAACGCTCTCTCGGGTTGGCTGATCTGTGGAAAGAACTTAGTGAAGTCAAAAATGTTCAACATGTCGATGCTGCTGCCAAGCCTGACAAACAGGGACAAGAAGATCCAATTGTGGACGATTGGTTGACGCGTATAGAAAAAGATTTGTTTGTCGGTGAAGCAATGCAGATACTAGCTGATTTAAAGGGTAGTCAGCCAGTTGCCAAAAAAATGACTAGAGCTGCAGAAGTAGCGCGTTGAAGTTATTTTTATGAAGTTTCCATGATCCTTATTGTTAAGGAAATGTATTGGGGAGGCTTTTAAGCTCTTTGTCCTGTGGTAACATATCATTGTTAAGATTGAAGAAATGTGAATTATAAACGATTTTCCCAGTTGAGGCATGGAATTTGCTTGTAGTGAAGTTGTTCTTTACCCAGCTTTCATATGCCCGTTCCGGATGAGATGCAGTAACCTTACGATGCCGGATATTCAAAGACATTGATTTTGTCAAAAGTCGATTAAGGAGCGTATTGATGAAGAAGACCATTCTGCTGATGGTGGGCCTTAGCGTACTCTTGCTGTCCGGTTGCTGCGTTTGCAACAAGGCGAATTGGCCGGAGCAGCCGGTGTTGGACCACATGAATACCATGCAAAAGACCCAGTATCTGAGCGATGTTAAACAGAACCTGATCAACTTTAGAACTACAGCAGTCGATTTGCAAAGTCACCGCCCGCCCCGTCAACCCGACGAAGAACCCGCCGATTGTCAACGCGAAGGATTTCATTGCGAAGTTGCCCGATACGTAGAAGTCTACGCCATGCCCATTCTTAACGACGCCGAGGCCCTGCAGAACCTCGAAACNNTGAGGTTGCTAAGGTCAATTTACTCAGCGCCTACGCCTTATATGAGACGGGAAGTTTCGGTCAAGCGCGCAGCTTGCTAAAGATGTACGACAAGCGCTATCGCAAGGATGTTTCCATCGAAACGGCTATGGTCGATAGCCGTGACATGGAATTTGCCACCCTTGGCGAAGCAGCTCAAAACTTACGTTCCAAACTGACGAATTGATATCTTTTCGAATCTCAACAGCACTGTAAGGGGACTAACAAGACATGTTT
>MAXR01000012.1:0-130 GCA_001751155.1 Desulfuromonadales bacterium C00003068
CCAGCTAAATCCCATAGCCCGTATTGAGGGGAAACGGCTAATTTACGATCGAAAAAGCCCCGAGCAGCTCGAACTGAACTTTTAGCAGGAGGTTGGAAAAGGCCGGCCTGGACTTTTTCAACTACTAATC
>MAXR01000012.1:146-2089 GCA_001751155.1 Desulfuromonadales bacterium C00003068
CTTACAAACCCTGACATATCAGAAAAGCCCTCGATCCGTAGATTGAGGGCTTTTGGCGTTCAAGAATTGGTGAAATTTGAGAAATTTCATGGACGACCTGGTTGGACTCTAACCAGCAATGCGCTCGATCATAGCAATTTTCTCCTGTTTTTTTCACATCTGAATGACTTCCCGGCTGACACGAGGTCAACCGCACCCACGTCAAGGCCCGCCATCAAGGAGATCCAACCTCCGCCAGGATCCTCCGCACCTCATCGTCGGTGGTAGCCGAAAAATCTTCATACCAGAGGCTTATGGCTCGCAGGCGGGACGGCTGCAGGGGGCAGACCACCTTATCGACCTCCCGGCTCAGGTCTTGACAGGTTTCCGGGGGCGCGACCGGAACGGCCACCACGACCTGCCGCGGACGATATTCCCGCAAAGCTTTGATAGCCACTCGCACGGTGGCGCCGGTCGCAATGCCGTCATCCACCAAGATGACGAGTTTTCCTTGCAGCTCAGGTTGAGGACACTCGCCCCGATAGGCTTCCTCCCGCTGGCGGAGTTTCCTTTCTTCCCGCTCCACGACCTGCTTGATCTGTTCGTCGGTGATGCCCAGCGATCGCACCACGTCCTTATTCATCAGCCGAACGCCTCCGGAGGCGATGGCGCCCATGGCATATTCCTCATTTCCAGGCACACCCAGCTTGCGCACGACAAATACCCCCAAGGGCGCACCCAGGGCCTTGGCGACTCTGGCCGCCACCGGGACACCGCCCCTTGGCAATCCCAGCACAACCGCATCCTTTTGCCCCTTGAACGCCGCAAGCTTCTCTGCCAGACGCTCGCCGGCCTCCTGCCGATCCCGATATTTCTGCATGCTCTGCCTCCCTTCCTCGAAAACCGGATGTTTTTAAAATCACTACGTCAAAGCTGTCGATTTTCAAGGCCTTGTGAAAGATTTCTGGTTTCTGCCAAAGCAGGGAACTCGCCCCAGGCTTTCGTCAGCCGAGACAGAGACCGTTTCTGTCAGCCTCCGATTTTGGCTGCCGGAAGAAAAACGACCGCTAGAAAGAACCTCCCCCGACGCCGACCGGCATGTTCCGTTGTCTTGATCTAGCCGAAGATTTCTTCGATACGCTTGCAAATCTTCTGGCGGGTTTGGTAGCCCTCATACCGGGTGGTTTGCTAGTCGATGGCCGTGCCTTTTGCCTTCTAGGCGACATGAGGGGTTACTAACAGGCTGCCAAGCCCGTCGACAAAGGCGGGAACATCGTAACCCTTGTCGGCGCCCACGGTGATCCGTCTGGCACCCCGAATATTCTCGACCTGAAGAAGTGATATAGCAAGAAAATAAGGAAGAGTACGGTCAGCGAATCACCAACCCGATGTGGATCGACCACCGCTGGGAAAACCTTTTTGAATTGGTTTTTCGGAAAGTGAAGAATCATGCTATTTGAAAGCCTGAACTATCCTGATTTATGGAAAAAGGCTGAAGAGCACTACGAAAAGGGTCTTTCGGGGGTCGACGTCAACGACGTCGTCTACGCGGCCAACAAAGGAAAGGTCAAGCTTGAGATTCTCGGCCACGCCCCGGAAGGGCTGGAGGAGCTGTGGACAGAGCTGCATATCATGGTCAAACTCTGTCAGGATTACAACGAAAAGAATTACCAGGACATCTCCTGGGAGAGCATGCAGAAGATCGCCGGGGCGATCTCCTATTTCGTTACCCCTTTGACCTGGTGCCCGACGACCTCCCCAAAATCGGCTATCTAGACGATGCCGCGGTCATTCGTTATGAATCGCCCCTAGTTTTCTAGACTCCCCAGGCTGATAAGATTGATGTGCCTGGGCTGAGGGTACACACTACTTTTGTCTGATAAATCATATCAGATTGTTTTGGCAGGAAGAGATGGGGCGTGATTGCCAGATTCTCGCAACCCCTCCATTTTAATACAGGGGCC
>MAXR01000012.1:2103-5085 GCA_001751155.1 Desulfuromonadales bacterium C00003068
CTTATGAACCCTCACATATGGGAAAGGCCCGCCGATTCTCCTGGCGGGCTTTTCCTGATGACCCTGCACAATTACCAGATGCTATTTTCAAATCAAGAATAGACCGTATGCTCGATTCGACCCAAAATCTGTAGCACTCGTTCTACACCAAAAACCGTCCCCATTAATTCGAGAGGCACAGCATTCAGTGCACGGTTTTTCCCAGTCAACCATCTGGCGGCCTTTTCTCGACCCTCCAGAACCTCGGTGGATTGAGAAAAAACCCTAACAATCTGCAGCACACGCTCGGAAACATCGGGAGAAAGCAGCTGATCCGACCGATAGCGCCGCAAGGTGCGACTGGAAGTATGCACCAGAGGAGCAAGTTTCACGATGCGCACTCCCAGAGCATTAGCCAGTTCATCCACCAACTGACGCGGCACCCCTTGGCGGGCCAGACGATCAAAACCTTCCAAGGTGGGCTGGCTTGCCAAGAGTTCTTCCAGATCTCGCATAAAAAATCCCCCCTTACCTAACCAATGACCTTATCTTTCGATCTCTGAGACGAAAGACCGCTAGAACTGGTCCAACTCAAGATCCAAATACCGGCTGACTCTGAATAAACCGATCATCCCGTCCCGAATCATCACCTCCAATGGGCTTCGATTGTGAAAATCCTTGTTTGGGCGGCCCACCCAGGAATATCGCAACTTTGGATTTCTTGGAAATAGCAAGCGCAGCGCTTTGTGAATCGCCAGAAGCCACCCGGCGCGCTCCAGAACATCCCGCCTATTGGGTAGAGGAGTACCATTCCGATATCTGGACAGCAGTGCCCTGTTGGAAGGCCTAAGGCCCAAGAGTCCAAGCCGTTCACTTGTTGACAAGCTCCACCTGTCAAAAAGATTGGTCAGGAGCTTGGCCAACCGAACGCGACTTTCCCTGTCGGTCAGATCGATACCCATTGCGCCCTCGGCTTTCATTCGCTCAAGTTCACTCGCCCACGTATTGTTTTAAAAACTGGTATTCTTCTCAATCTTGAAGAGAAAATCTGACGACTAGAACAGACTCACCCTCTCTTCTAATTTGCTGCCAGTTGAACGATTTCTTTTATTCGCTCCAGGTTCACTTCTCCCGCCTCAACGAATTCATCTACCAGGAAGGCTATAATTTCGCCCTTTTTCTCCGGCAATAAAGGGCAACTTCCGAAAGCAAGAATTTCCTCCACCCCATTAACAGTTTTTTTGACCATAGAGCGGATTTCTGATTCCTTCCTTCCCAACAGCCACGCCAAAGAACAAGAAGTATCTTCTGCTGTTTTAAGGAGATACTTGTCCGGAATATTCCCGCGCCCCTTCCAGTTAGAAATGGTGTTTTTGCTAATCTTCAAACATTTCTCAGCCAACTCTTTTTCGCTTTTGGCACAATATGCGTCGCGCATTCGCAAGATAATCGTCGTAACACCAACACNNCCGGCGGCCATTGCGCCCGCAGCCAATGGAAAGACGGGAGCCGATAGGCTAAGCGCGGCAACGACAGGGCCGAAATACTTTTTTGATTTCAACTCTAGGGTAGCTCGGGAATTACCCAGGTCCACATCCTCAAAAAACTTTTCAGCATCCAGGCCGAATTTGCATGAGAAAAAATCCAGGAACATCGCCGAAGGCTTTTTTCCTCGTTCAACCTGAAAAATATAGGCCGCGCTGACGTGCATGTGCTCTGCAAGCTGCCGTTGTGTCAGTCCATTTGCATGACGAATCGCCTTAATTTTATCCGCAATCGTTATTTTCCCGTTTGACATTAGCCTTCACTTAAAGTAATAGTTGCGACAAAGAGAACCATCAAAATCTTACTCTATTCCGTTTACTCCGTCAATCAAGAGGCCTCCATGACTACCTCAGAAAAAATCCCCAACCCCCAGAAATTGATTTTCCCCATCGAATTACGGCTGCGAAAAAAGGGAAATCCCCCCTTGATCATGCTGCGGCCAACCGGTTTGCAAACGCCACGATGGGTGTCATCAAAGGGGTATTTTCGGTTTTGGGTGGCCTCTGCCGGCCGAATCCAAAATTCGCCCTGGACCATCACGGAAATAACCGCCAACTTACCTATCTCTTTAATTTGATTATCTATGGAGATGCGGAACAACAAGCACTCTACCAGAGACTCGCTGAGACAGTTTTAGGAACAATGGATGCGCTAATAAAACCTTCCGTACCAAAAGAGCCCCTGAAAAAAGATTTCTTCTTTGTGTTATTAAAAAACGCGGCAAGGGAATTTGGGCTTTCAGAAATGAGCCTAACCGACAAAAGGATACTTATAAATATTTATAATAAATTCACGGACAGTCTGTCTAACAATGGAAAAGTTTTCTATGTTGAAATAATCTATAAAAGCACCACTGAACATCAAACAACAATTCCAAACTTATTCAACTATCATGAAATAATAAAAAATGAGCAGATCGAAAACAAAACAAAAAATGATTCTTTTTTAGAAATAAAAAAACCAAAAAAAACCAAGGAAACCACAACAGCAATACTTGGGTTATTGGCTTTAAGAAAAAACCAGAGCTCTGTTTTTTATCTCGGGGACAAAAAATCAGAAATGCAATTTTTTATCTCCGACAAAACCCGGGAAAAAATTGAGGCAAACATAGACCAATTCCGAAACAGGGAATTTGAATATAACATTTGTTTTTCGGAGGCTTTTGGCACTGCTACTCTGGAACTTTGCGATGGAGGAGACTTTTAACCAGAAGCTGGATGAGTTCAATTTGGTTGCTCTTTGCTCCGGATGAAACACGAAGACATCCGTAGGAGTTCTTTTTCTGACACTGTCGTCCTCTCCTAATGACTAGCATGGGAAATTTTTCTTTCCAGCGCACCTCCCCTTTATCCCGTTGTTTTTTCTCATACCAGCGAGATCCATGACAACTGAAGTTCAACTCCCTCGGGTCGGCACCGCAATCCCCCCAAAACACTAAAAACTCCCTGGCCTGGGAGA
>MAXR01000013.1:0-452 GCA_001751155.1 Desulfuromonadales bacterium C00003068
GCGGGTCTCGGAAAGTTTAAGCTCCGAAAGACCGGTGAGCCGTTGGCCATCAAGAGTCACCTCACCGCTGGTCGCATCATCAAGACCGCCGATAATATTGAGCAACGTGGTCTTACCACTCCCCGACGGTCCGGAAAGCACCACAAAATCGCCCTGCTTTATATCAAGATTGACATCACGCAAGGCCACGACCTCCACCTCCTTACTGGGTTGGAAGGTCTTGTTGATCTGTTTAATTTCAAGAAAGTCGAGCATTGGACTCGCGCCTCCGGATTGGTGGAGAATACGGTTTTTATGGTCTGTTCACCCTGCTTTTGATTTCAAATCTTGTTAATTGCCTCTATCGGTTTCGCCTTCTTCAAAACCCGTAGCGGGATCAGCACACTTAAAAAGGTGGCCATGGTAACCGCAACCAGAGCCGTCACAAAATAGCTGGGACGGATAATGGCGTA
>MAXR01000013.1:495-3374 GCA_001751155.1 Desulfuromonadales bacterium C00003068
AGGCCATAGATCTTAAAATAATAGAGGGTGACCCAGCCGATCATGGCACCGAGGCCAAAGCCGATGAAACCTAGGAAAAACGATTCAGCAAAGATGATATTACGGAGCTGGCTGAACCGGGTGCCTATGGCTAGCATGATACCGAATTCCCGCAACCGCTCCAGCACCGAGACCAGCATGACCCCAAAGACCCCCAGGGCGACTACGCAGAAAATCAGCAAACTGGTTACTAGGTTGAAGCCTTCCATCATCACCCGGGACTGCATCAAAGCCGGGTACAACTCACTCCAACGTAGTATCTCAAGGTGCGGGAAATTCTGGCGCAAATCCTGTTGTAGGACGGGAATCTGCGCTTCATCATGCAGAATGACCGCAACCTGGCTTACTCCCTCATCCATAGCCAATAGCTTGCGCGCCTTTTTGTCGGCAATAAAAACAGCATTCTCATCAAGGGCCATATTGTTGGTCTTCAGAATGCCGGTCACCTTGAGAGCCGCCGCCGAAAGTTCCGAATGCCTGTCCTGGACAGACAGGATGAGCTTGCTGCCAATTCGTACCTGCAGCTTGTCGGCAAGTTTAAAACCGATAATGGCTCCCCGCGCCCTCTTGCCAAAGCTGAACTCGCCCTGGTACAGGTATCCCGCCAGGCGACCGTGTTTCTCTTCCTCCTCCAGGTCAACGCCGAAGATCGCTGCTCCGCGTGAATAATGGGCCGTGGCCACCAGGCCATCCTGTTTGAGCCGTTTTACATAACTCAAGACACGGCTGTCCTTAGCCAAGAAGTCAGCGACTGCCGCCACATCAGCTACTTGCCGGGACAGATCCGGATCAAGACGATAACCCTCTCCAAAGAGCGAAATGTGACCGCTATCACTGCGGATGGCGTTGTTAACCATTTGTTCGATCATGCCATCATAAATACCTTCCATAAAAAGCAGCCCCCAAAGGCTGAGAGCGATCATCAACACAACCAGTACCGAACGTGTGCGACGACGGGCCAGGGAGATCCAGGCAATTTTACAGGCCAACCTATACATGGTGGATCGCCTCGATAGGTCGGAACCTGTTGATCTTGAGGATGGGATAGAGGGTGGACAGCACCGATAGCCCAAACATCACAGCCATATCGCGCAGGATCACGGAAGGCATAAAGGCAGTGGGCATTGCAGATGCCGCCAGTCCGTACTGTTTGAACTGCTCTTCAAAGCCGCTGAAGACAAAGGGGTTGAGATGGAAATAGTAGGCAAAAGTCCCGCCGATCAGACCACCGATGACCACACTGAGCAGAGCCNNTCCAGCAGAAGTAGCGCCAGGATCTGTTTCTGGGTGGTGCCAATGGCCCGCAGGATACCGATCTCTCGAATCCGGGCAAAGACGGCCAGCAGGGTGTAGATCATGATCACAAAGAAGATGACGATGAAGATAATGCCCAAGGTGATATAGCCAAAAATGGAATCAAGATTCATGGCCTTTACCAGTCCAGCCATGGTCTGGTTCCAACTGGCCGACTGATATTGCGGGCCGATATTATCGGCGATGGTGGCGGCAAGTTCTTCAGCCTGTTGCGGTAGTTTCGGTAAGACAATGAAATGGGTGGCATAATTTTCAGCGACCATGATTCGATCGAAATATCCTTTGGCGAGAAAGGCAGAGTTGGCATCAAAATCAAAAAGCCCGGTCTGGAAGATGCCTTTGACCTTGAGATTGTCGGCAGCAAAGGAGTAGTCGGCCCCGCTACCGACAAAGGCCACTTCATCGCCCACATCAAGCTTCAACCGTTTGGCAAGTTCACTGCCGATGTAGACTTGGTTGGTATCGTCCGCACTTAGATACTCGCCCTTTTTCAGGGAAGAAGAGAGCCGGGACAAGTGTATCTCCTTTTCCGGCTCAATGCCGGTCAGCATGCCACCCACCGCTTTTTCCTTCGCCGAAAAAAGCACAAAAGACTCAAAGCGAGCGCCAAAGCTAGCAATGCCGTTATTTTTNNATTTTTGACAAGCTCCTGTTCGATTGCTGCTGCGTCGAAAATCAGGTGGTCGTAACTTGGGTTGGTCCGAAATCCCTTACCGGTAATCTGAATATAGCCCGGATAAATTTCCACCGCGCTTTGAATCATCGTGTAGTGAGAACCATCCATCCAAGCTGACGAGAAAACGAGCAGGGCTGTCATGATGGCGGTAAGAAGTGCCGTCACGCTGCTGCGTTTTTTGTAGGCCGTTATATTTCGGAGGGCAAACTTTAAGAGCATGGGCATTATTTAGAATACCTCTTTAAGGCTCTTTTGGTGAAATAAGACTCGTCCACTTCAGCGTCGAAGACGGCATTGGAGATCTCTATGATTGTTCTGTTGGCTGTCTTTTGCGGTTCTTTGGGAAGCATCAACCATTTGGTCGGATAAAACCGGTCGCCAAAGAGTTTGACATCAGTGTAGGTCAGCTCACGAATAAGCATGTTGTCCTCGTCAAAATACTGAACCGTGGTTGGCAAGTAATACTTTTTCGAAACCGCCATGATAATCTTGCCCCAGACCACCGCCGCATCTTCCGTGGGAAGTAGTTCCACCCTGTATTCCTCGTCCGTTTCTTCCTGCAATTTCTGGGTGTAATCCTCACTGATCGAACTTTCTCTCACCAGGTCATCATTTGTGAAATCGCTGCCCATCCAGCGCTGTAACATCATGGAAGCGGGGATCTTTATCGTCTTTTCAATGCGGGGCACATATNNTATTGCCACATGGAGTTATCAACTTTCAGAAAGGTGATCCCCTTGTCCTTGCCCGGATAAAGAACTTTGATAAACGACTTATCCTTGCCGATAGAATAGCTCTCCATCTTCATAGTCCGTTCCGTCCGTTTGGTTTTCACCACCATGGTCAGCTC
>MAXR01000014.1 GCA_001751155.1 Desulfuromonadales bacterium C00003068
AGATGCCAGGATAAAATTAAAGCATTTATATCCATCATTTTAAGATTGTTGGGGTACTAGGTATGTAGAATCGTTTTGCGCGTGGCATAATCTTAGATAGCTATTTTTTACCTAAAAAATATGTTTAAGGTGATTTTAAGCCCTATATTTTACTATTATACTCATAATATCAATATGTTATATAGGTCCGACCCCCTATGGCCCCTATGGCTATGCCATGGTCAGCCCTCGTTACCCATGTAGCTCTTCAAATTCTGCAGGACGTTCTTGACCTGATCGGCTGCAATGCCCCAAAAGAAGAGTGCGACATAGCTCTGCGTAGAACCCTCCAGTGCGGTCTCGTAGTAGGAGGAATTCATCCCGGTTCCCACCGCAGCAAGCAATGCAAGTAGGAGTGCAATGACCTCGACACTCTGAAATGCCTTGATGAGACCAAACTCCCCCGATGGCTTGCTGGAGAATTTGAAACCATTGGTGCTCATCGAATCATCTAATTCCTCGAACGTAATTTTGACGCTGGCTTTTATCTCCTTTTTTGCTATTGGAATGAACTGCGTCACCCTGGGCTCTCGCGTTTTTGGTGTCAAAGGGCTTTCTCCGAAGTCAATGGTCCATTCGTAGACCAGACCGTGCTTAAAGAGATAGTTCCCACCGAGTTTGTCGTTATCGGGCCTGGCCTCAAGATCGAATAGCTGATAAGTCTCCACGTCCCCTTCAGATCCTCGCAACTCAACATTGATCTTGCCCCGGAGCCTTTTCCAGGCCAACGTATCGACTTTATGGAAGAGTTCCTCAAGAGCCCTATTTTCTTTCTGGAGATTGATAAGTTCTTTGATCATTTCTTTGTCGTTGCGCTGCTCCCAAATCACTTTAAGGGCCGCATAGGTGCGTTCCCTTTGGATTGCCTCATGCAGGCCCTCTGGTTGTAGGTCGGGCTTAAGAGCAAATAAAAGCTCACGCACAATCTCTCGGTCGCTCAGCTTGATGGTCTCAAGGGCGCTATCGGCTTCTTTGAGTTCTGCTTCGATCCTGGACGGATCACGTTTGGCGACTTCGCGCAGCAGTTTCCGAACTTGTTGGATTTGCCGTTCAAGCTCCTGCGGATGAAGCGATGTTATGGCATCGAGTTTCTGAGCAACTCCGGTCGCTGTCTGCCAGTCCCTGACCAACCTGCCGGTTTCTAATTCGGCCCTGATTTTTTTCAGTTTCTCCTCCAGCTCCGCCGTCCCGGAATTTTCAACCTTCTTCAGACCTTCCCCAGCCTCTCTTAGCAAGTCATAGACCGGCTTTACACTGCTCATGTAAAAATTGTGGAGAAGTTCGTTTGCTGAAGACAGCGTATCGCTGGTATCCATGCTGTTCGTTGCACTGAGATTATTTTTGACGCTCTCAAGAAGGTTCATTGCTTGTTTCAAGTCAGCCATAAGAGATAGGAGCTGGTCCAGCAGCATTTCCAATTGCTTCAGGGCCGGTGAATCAAAGTGTCTGAGCTGACCTTGAACCTTGTACTGCAGCTGTCGAATATCTTTTAAGAGGTCGAGCCAATAAAACCCGGGCAGTTCCTCCTGATTCTCCCACTTTTCCAGGTTTGCCAGTTTTTCCTTGATGTCGTCATTGAGGTATTTCTCGAAAGGGGAATCCGCAAATTCTTGGATGATTCCGCGCAAACCCTTCTGGGCACGGCGAACCACCATTGGGTCGTCATTCGAAAGCTCCCAATAGGCCCTGCAGGCACACAACCGAGATAGGTAAGGTAGCCGCGTCTCAACCACTTTAAACTGGGCCTCGAGAGTCCCGGGGACTGAAAACCAGGAGACGATCCCCTTCTCGTTGGCCAGGGCCTTTTGGACTCGTGAGAGCACGGCCTTGACACGAACAACCGGCAGAGCACCTGAACGGTCGCGCTGCAGCCAGTAAGCGTTCTTGAGGTTACTGACCTGCGCAGCGAGTTTAACGCGCCTCATCTTCGTGCAGATACCCTTTGCAGCCAGGTAAGAGACAAGCACTGCAACTATGAGAACGATCAAGGCATACCACCAAGGATATTTTATCTCCACCGTTATGGCGAGCTCCGGCAGCTCATCCAGTTTTGCGTTAAGAGATCGGACCTTTAGAACGGTTTGATACTTGCCGGGAGGGAGTTTTTTTGGGAATTCGACGTGCATTACCGCCTGTCCTCCTGCTAATACACTCCTCCGTTTTACTTCTGCGGCGTTATCCGGATTGAGCTGCCAGAGGTTTTCGATTTTCTGGCCGCCATCGCGAAGTGAATTCAGGGTGACCAGGAGGTCCGTTGCCGGAATCAGGCTGCCTTCGCCGGGGGGGCTATCCGCTTCAACCGAGATTCCGATGAGTGGCCGCTTGCCGCTTTTCTCCTGCAAGACCACATTGATGGTGGGTGGTTTGCATTTATAGTAACATGTCACTTTGATGGGTATGGGCTTGTCGACAGCTATAACTGCGTCGCGGGGGATGGTCTTGCGTGTCAACTTCAGGACGAAGGGCGGAAGACTATGCCTTTCGATCTTTGTTGAGAGTGTCCCGAGATAGGTTTCCCCGGGAGCAAGACCGGTAGCGTCCAGCACTATGGCTATAGTATCCTTATCAAGTGGCACGTCCTTGAGTATATTTTGGCGAGATTGCCCCTCATCCAGAAGGTAGACCTGTGCAGCAATCCCACTGTCCTGACCTAAGAAGGAGGATAAATGGAAATCAGCCTTTGCACCATAGGATCGTAATGTGGCTGCCTCGAGACTGACCGTGGTGATGCCGTTTGTGGGCACAGCGACATCCAAACTAACCGCTTTGCTTGGCGCACCCTGGAAGAGCTCAATTTTCCGTGTTTCGAGTTGAATGGTAAACTGCTTGAGCGGTTCTTTCGGCTCCTTAACCCAGAGTTCGCCCGTGTAGACTCTGTCAAGCAATAACGCAGAGGCGTCGAGACGCAAAGTAAAACGATCACGATCTAATTGAATTTTTATCCTGATTGTGCGTTCCCTTTCAGACCCTGTCCCCGGCATAAAATAGACGGGTACGGCATTGCCATGTCCATCGCGAAATTCGGTAAGGGAGATCTCCACCTTTTCATTGGACGGTTTTGTGGTAACAAGGTTAAGCCAAACGACACGGTCGACAGGGACAATGGCCTTAACCGCACTCTCTGGAGCAGCGAAGGCATGCAAGTCGATAGTGTTCGTCCCTGCTTGCGCACTGAAGGAAGAGAGGACCAAAATTATCTGAATTACGGCTATCCCGGTTGTTAGGAGTCTCCCTGCTGACGATGTGAGCAAGGGACAGAACCTGATGCTCCTTTTAGCATGATGCTTCATGATACCCTCCAATGCAAAATGTACAAGTTTCGCTTGGCGCGCTAAAGCTGAGGGGCTGGGCAACGATAAGCGAAAAACTATGATAAAGGTAAAAACTACCGGTCAAATACTGTCTTTCTAAAGCGGCACGGCTTTGCCCAGTCCAGCTCAAGCGCATGGTTGGACGAAGCCGCTACGCGGCGGAAAAACATCAGCAATTTTGGCATTTTTCATTACAAAC
>MAXR01000015.1:0-1642 GCA_001751155.1 Desulfuromonadales bacterium C00003068
CTTGATACTTGGCATCTCTTGGTTCCACATCGCGCTCCTTACAGTCACCAAGTTTAGCGGCAGAAACAAGCGGCGACAAGCTAGTCGTCCAACTGACGGTTGATCTGGGTCAATGCAAATATTTCCATCTACCCGTAAATTCGCAGTACCTCACTAGTTGTTGTATTAAACAGTATAGGAGAAGATGTTATGGACAATAAGTCTAGCAAAGTGCCCGTTAAATCAGAGGAAAGCCATTCAGGTCCTTTAGATAGAGGATGGGGATCGCTTGCAAACCTGCGAGGGGAAATCGACCATCTGTTCGAAGAGTTTCAGGAAGGGTGGCCATTTGGAAAATCACGCCACCGCCGGAGGGCTCATACTTTCGGTGATCCATTTGCCTTTAGCATNNATCCAACTGAAGGCTGAACTACCCGGCATGGACGAGAAAGATATCGAAGTGCAACTTACTGATCGCACGTTGACAATCAGCGGCGAGAAAAAGGAAGAGCACGAGGAAGGCGAGAAGGAAGGCAATTATTATCTTTCTGAACGGCGTTACGGTTCGTTCAAGAGGTCGCTTTCCATCCCTGAAGGAGTCGATCCCGATAAGGTGGAGGCATCCTTTAGCAAAGGTGTATTGACCATCACTTTACAAAAGACTCCCGAAGCTCTGAAAAAGCCCAAAAAGATTGAAGTCACGAGCAAGGGCTAGCGGGGCCGAAATTATCCTGTGAAACCGGATAGCCCGATAAGGTGAATCCTCGGGCACATGAATCGACATCACACTCAGGTAGGGTGGCGTGGTCATAAGTTATGAAAGCCTGCAGACGTCAACGGCAAGATAGAACTTTATTAAGGAGTACATCATGGAAAACATGCCACCAATCACCTTTAAGGACATTGATCACTCCGATGCTGTTGAGGCGCGGATTAGCGAACGGATCGAGAAGCTGGAGCAAATATACGACCGGATTACTAGCTGTAAGGTATGGGTGCGGGCCCCGCACAGGCGGCACAAAAAGGGCACGCACTACGTTATCGATATCGAGCTTCAAACACCAATGGGGACATTTACAATCGGCCGGGAGCCGGGCGATGTGAACGCACATGAGGACATTTACGTTACGATCCGGGATGCTTTCAATGCAATTGAACGCCAGTTGCGCAAGCAAAAGGAGCAACACAGCGGTCGCCCAGAGGAAAGCCTGAGCCCGCTTCAGGGAACGATCGAGCGCCTTGAGCCGGAGAAAGATAGCGGCCACATCGCAACCACTGATGGACGGCTGATCTATTTCCATCGCAATGCTGTGATAGACCAAAGCTTCGACGACCTTAAAACCGGTGATGCGGTCGAGTTGGTTGTAGACAGAGAAGGAGCTGATGATGGTCCACATGCCAGCACTGTTCGTCCGATTAGCAAACAGCGTTTCGTAAATCAGCCCTGACTTGTTACCGGCTCCAGTATGTGAATATTTGCACTGTAAACGGAATTTTGGCAGCCTGAAGCCTTGGTTGACTATCGGAACACTGCGCCCAACAGCCCGAAGGAGGAAAGTCCCAGCAACAGCCACAAAACGTAAATACGAAAGGATGCAGGGTTTGTGGCAAGAAAGCTTTTTGAACCGATCCAGACACCGATTCCAAGCAGTGGAAGCGCTGC
>MAXR01000015.1:1656-3210 GCA_001751155.1 Desulfuromonadales bacterium C00003068
CCCGTCCACAGGTCTGTTACAAAAAAGTAGGCAATCATGGTTGCCCGCATGACGGCGGCCTTTTCGCCCGAAAAGGTGAAGAAAAGAGCAAGCACAAGCCCACTGAGGGCTGTTGCGCCGTTAACTACACCTGCGACAAAACCAACCAAAGCAAATAGTATCAGCGGTGTAGAACTTTGGCGTTCTTTCGAAAAAACCAGGAACACACTGGCGAGCAGAACAAATATCTGTACGGCAATGCGTAATGGATCCTCCGGCAGTATTCTCAACAGGTACACCCCGAATGGTGTACCTATCATACCTGTCAGCAGAAGTGCCGTTAATGGTCGCCAGTTGATGTCGCGATATATCCCGCGCGCTTGTCCGGCTGATGCTATTACTTCTAGTGCGATAGACAATGGAACAATCTCGACCGCAGGCAATTGAAGGATTAGTCCCGCCATCAGTACGGCTGAAAACCCGAAACCGGAGTAGCCGCGGATAAAAGCGGCAGCAAACACCACAAGTACTGCCCCCAGCAGCCCATAACCGGATAATCCAAGCGCTGCTTCCATATTTTCCGGCTCCTCCTAGATAGCCCATACAATAGGCGAAACGAGTTTCGCGTAAATATATGAACCAATCAACGGCAGTGATGAGCATTCTACATAAGAATCCTGCTTGAAGTGAGAAGGGCGGCTAAATAAACTTATTGGATGACTAAACCTAATCCGTCCCTATGTTCGCAGCAGATACTCGACGGAAACGGATCGGTCAAATGAGCGCATACTCGAATTGACAGTAGCACCTTCACATCTGTCTCATAGAACGCCCTCTTTCACGGCCTCCATCGCCACGAATGTTGATGTGCTAGCCACATGTGGAAGAGCTGAAATCTTTTCGCCCATAACATGACGATATTCGGTGATGCTTTGCGTTCTGACCTTCAACAGGTAGTCGAACCCTCCAGCGATCATATGGCATTGCTCGATTTCTTTGATTTGTAGGACTTCGGTGTTGAACTCTTTCAGGGCACGCTCGTGCGTGTTGGTTAGTTTGACCTCGACAAATGCAATATGATCCAGCCCAAGTTTGATGGGATCTAGCAGGGCGCGGTAACCGGTAATGTACCCCTCGTCCTCCAAGCGTTTGACGCGGGTCTTGCAAGGGGTTTTTGATAGTCCGATTATGTGTGACAGCTCGGTTATCGTAACCCGACCGTTGGTTGATAGTTGTTCAAGAATCGCTTTGTCGTATGAGTCAATCGTCTCTGATTTCATAACAATTCATCCAAATAAACCAAATAAGTTAGTAATTACAGAGATTATAACCTTCTATCCAGGAATAAAAGGATAAAGGGCTTTTGTTCATCTTGTAAGCTTGCTGCATAACAGGAGATTGCCATGACTGTCCCATTCCCGAAATTCCACGCCGAAACATTGCCAAGTGAAGGCGAAATTCTTCACCGTCTTGTTCAGAAAGCTGACCTCGACCTTAACAGCCGGCAGAAAATTTCGAACCATGCAACCAGTCTGGTCGAGAATATCCGCTCGGCCACGCGGCCCGGCGTTATGG
>MAXR01000016.1:0-572 GCA_001751155.1 Desulfuromonadales bacterium C00003068
GGCTCATAACCCGAAGGTCGCAGGTTCAAATCCTGCCCCCGCTACCAAAATAAATCAGGGACTTGCCTAACAGGCAAGTCCCTTTTTGGTTTTAGTCCCTGATTAAATAGTGGCAGGCATGTGATGTGTGGCATGCCACACAAGTGTGGCCATTGGTTTCCATTGTTGCCACACTTTATTGGCTGCGGCCAGTGTTTTGGTGAGGTATTGGCAAAACGACTAATGACGGTCAATGTTTCATTTGTCCCTCTGTTGGCCTTGGCTAATTATCCGCTGCCAAAAATTACATGATAAATCAGCTAGTTGAGGTGATGTTGCCGGGGTAGTGAAATGCAACCTTGATATGTCTTTCGGTTAAGTGAGGCTGTTCTGGCTTCCAATGGATATTTTGGCGCGACTGTTGCTCTATTAAAAATTAGTTTTAGAACACCTGTTGGGCTTATCGATCGTATCGCGGGCTGTTAGCGGGGAGGCACGATGAGGGTAGGAGTCGGGGTTAGCCTTGAAGGAGGTTCGTGGCAGGCCGGTTTGAAGTCAGCCACCGATGCTGTTTCTCAATCAGGACCAGCCAA
>MAXR01000016.1:625-2025 GCA_001751155.1 Desulfuromonadales bacterium C00003068
CGGGCTTTTTCACTCCACAGGGGCTCTTCGAACAGGGTGTTGCCATATTGACACTGGCTGGGGAAGAGCTATCCGCAGACTCTGCTCTTATCGATGGTTGGCAAGTCGATGCTAAATTAGTTGGTCAACAGGTTGGAAACAGCTTGTTGGCTAATGGTGCGGCCGATGGAGCGATCATTGCCTTTCCTGATAGTTTTGACGGCCAGGGAACGCAACTTCTCGATGCCTTGTATGACGTTGCCGGACCTCAATTTAGCTATTTCGGTGGGGGAGCAGGGAACAGTCGGGGTTTATCCAATTCCTATCAGATAACTGAAAAGGGTCTGGTCTCGCGTGGGATGTCCGCAGCTCTGATTAGAGGGTGCAAAGTGGCCAGCGGGGTAGGGCACGGATGGGTTCCTTTCGGTCCTCCATTAGTTATTACCCGAGCCAAAGGTAGAGTCGTTTTTGAATTGGACGGCCGTAGCGCTTTTGATGTTTATGCTGAGCGACTAGACGGTATCTTTGGGGAACCTTTTGCCGAAACGGCTATGCGTTTCCCCTTGGGGATTTGTTATGGCCCCGATCGCTTTATTGTTCGCGACCCTTTACAGATCGTACAGGGGACGGCCATGCAATTCATCAGCGATATCCCCAGTCATGCTGTGGCCTATATCATGAAGCCTCAGCCGGATCCGGACTATACCATGGCCAGCAGTCTGACCCAAAAATCCCTAGATGAACTTGCGAAGCCCCGCTTTGCACTGGTCAGCTATTGCATATCCCGTTCAACCCTGTTGGGCAGCAGATATAAGGATGAAATCAGTTCATTGATCGGCCCTCTTGAAGGGCAGGTCCCTTTTCTAGGATTACTCGCTTCGGGTGAGATTGGCGCTTATGCCGATGTGCCACAGTTTCATAATAAAAGCATTTCTTTGCTGATGGGAGGGGATTAGGGAATGCCTAATTTCGAATTGGCGGTACTGTATGAATTGTCTTCCCAAAAGCTTTTTGATTCGCCTGATGCTCTGTTTGAAGATCTGAAGGCCAAGGTCAGTCGAATATTCGCGGCTCGGCGCGTGGTTTTAGAGGTTTCCGGCCGCGAGATCTTTTATTGGGGCTTTGGCCAGCAACGACTGTCTCTAGGGCACTACCTGCACAGCTCTCATGCTGTTTACGAAAAGGTACTTGGCCAGGATCAGGAGCTGGGACGCTTCTGGTTAGAGAAGGCCGAACCGTTCCAGGATTTTGAGCTGCGCTTGCTCGATATTTATTGTCGACAGCTGGAACGGGTCCTGTATGCCATCAAGGCAAATCAGGAATTGGTTTCGGCCAATACCCGTTTCCGAGAAATGGTTGAGCATGCCCCGATGTTGGCAATTCATGGTTTCGATGGTGAAGGACGGATTCTCTATTGGAAC
>MAXR01000017.1:0-220 GCA_001751155.1 Desulfuromonadales bacterium C00003068
CCCCAGCACCAAGTGCAAACGCCATAGAGACGCTTAACCACAGTGCAATAGCGGTAAGGCTGATAATTCTAATGCTTTTCATAAGTATATCCTATCCGAAGTAGTCAAAAGAAGCCCCCACCGTAAGATGGGGGCTTCTAGGTTGGAACAGTAAACTCGGTTGCTAAAACTAATTAGCAGCCTGTTAGTTGGTCAGAACCAGCAGCAGGAGCGCCGCCTT
>MAXR01000017.1:293-487 GCA_001751155.1 Desulfuromonadales bacterium C00003068
ATGTCGCCTTTAACAGCGGTTACGGTACCCTTGTAAGATTTAGCGAGGGCTGCACTGCTCATACCGCCGATAAATGCTGTGAGTGCTAGTAATACGATCAGTTTCTTTGTCATTGGTTTTCTCCTTAAATTAATTAAATAAACCATGTTCGCCATTTGCCTCTTATTTCCCTATGCGTCGACTATATCACACAC
>MAXR01000017.1:497-8624 GCA_001751155.1 Desulfuromonadales bacterium C00003068
TCATTCTTTAGAATGATGCTTCCATTGTCAGGTAAACTTGATCCATCTTGTCGATTGGTGCAAAAAACTGAGCATTCAATGGATCGTCAAGCTCGTCGATGTCAGCAGGAGCACCTAACCAGTTACCGCTACCGGTATACTCATACTCGTAGTGCTGGTAGCCAATGCGCATAAATGCATTGCACTTGTCGCTGAGCAGGTCGCCAACAGGGAGGTCCCATACCATGTAAACTTCACCAACGTGACCGCGTGTAGCCAGTTTTGCAGCAGTCATGTCGTCGTGAGCAGGTGTCATTGAGATCCAGTTTTTAGTACCGTAGTTGTACTCAAGACCGAATTTCAGGTCATCACCTAGGTCGTAACGAACACCGACATAGCCGACGTAGCCATCTTTTTGGCCTGGATCTTCCCACCAAGAACCAAGAAGGGTAGAACCCATCTCGTCAACGCCGTCAGGATCAGTACGACTCCAACCACCAGCTACAAAGTAGTTGAGGTCAGCATACTTGTCCATGTAGACGAAAGAGGTGTGGTAGATGTCGCCGAGGTTTTCAGTGTCAAGTGTACCGTTTCCTGTACCCATAGCGATCTCAAGAGGATTAGCGAAGTCAACGCCATCAGGTACATTGACGATGTTTGCCGCCAAGAATGCTTGAACGTTTAATAAACGATCGCCCTTGTTGATCATGTCCCAGTTCAGACCACCGAAGTCCATGTCGTCAAGATTGTTACCGTCTTCTGTTGGGCCAGCTTCAAAACCACGGCCATAGCAGAAACGGATTTTGCTGTAACCCATGAAGTCAAATGGATTGTCAAATACTGCGCCAAGAGTGGCGCCATCAAAGGCATAGTCCATGAAGTTAGTTGGGGTAGCCATACGCTTGCTGTTTTGGCGCAAGTGAGCTGGTGGGCCATCAGTAGTTGGACGACGACCAACAGAGAACCAGATCGGTAGATCAGCGATGGCAGTCCAGTTAACATAAGCACGGTCAACACGGAGGATGCTGTCAGAAGGTTGACGAGTTGTTGCGCCGTCCATCTCTGTGAAGCTGTTCATGAAGTAAGGACCATTTGAGGTAGGGTTAGACTGCATGCCCCACGACTTGTACATGGCTAAACGACCTTTGAAGGTCATGTTCTCAGATACTTGCGCTTTCATGCCGAGACGGAAGCGGTTAGTGTAGAGGACGTCGTTCTTGTAGTTGTTTTTTGGTGTCATGTTGTAGCCAGCAGTTACACCGGCTGCATTGACTCCTGCTAATGCATCTGGGAAGTATGCTGTAAAAGCATTACCATAATCAGCAGTGCCAGGAACCAAACCCATACCTTGCAGTTGTTGATCAAGGCCCATTTGTGCAAGCGCCATTGGGAGGTTTTCCATCATCCCTTTGCGTTCTGCAGCTGAATAGGAACCCATCAATCCAACAATTGATTGGACATCCATGCCTGTCAGTGTGTTCATGTCATTCACAGCGTTAGCGATATCCATCGCACCCCAGTACTCTTTTGTTTCGGTGTCGCTGTAGTCCATACGGAAACGGTAGTCGCCGAAGAACTCAAAACGTGACGCTTCGTCCCATTTTTCTGAGCTTTCCTCAAGTAGTTCAACAGAGTCAGCATTGTCGTCAGCAGCATCTTGTACTTCTGCAACTTGCTCCTGAAGAGCTGAAAGTTGTTGCGTCAGCATTTGAATTTGACGTGCCAGATCGGCTGTCGAAGGTGCAGCAAATGCGCATGCAGGCACGAGCATTAGAGCAGCCAAGATCAGGCCTAGTGTTCTTTTCACCATGTTGTTGCCTCCTAGTGGTGCGTTTGTTTGGTATGGAACTTTATGTTCCACGTAAACGGGTGTGCAGCAGACCATCTGCTGTGAGTCGATTGCTGTGACAATGTGACAGTATTGCCAAAATCGACTGTTAAAATCACTGTTTTAGTTATATTGACAGTTGTATGTTCTTATATGCGTATAACACAATTTGTGCCAGTTTTGCTAATTGGCTGTTTTTGCGTTAGTTATGGGATTTGTGTGTTGTTTGGTGATGTTTTTTTTGTTTTGGAATAGGTGATATGACGTGCTGTGTTGCGTAAAATAACGGGCTATATGACTGCGTCATATAGCCCGAATTGTTGTTCACTGTAAGCATCTGGGTTAGCACCATTGTTGCTGCTGGTGACAGTCCCGAATTTAGTTAAGTTGTGACGATCAGACTACTTGTTCCATGGTCCAGATACCGCACGGGCAGATGCCAGAGCAGATACCGCAGCCAATGCAGATGTGATCGTCAGAGATGTAGTCAAAGCTGCCATCCTCTTTTTCGACGCGGCGGATGGCTGCTTCAGGGCAAGCTTCGAGGCACATAGAGCAGTCGCGGCAGGTACCACAGGAGATACAGCGCGTGGTCTCTTGGCGGGCATCGGTCACGTGTAGTCGACCACGGTTACGCGGGCGGAATAACTCTTTGCTTAAGCGGTGCTGAGGAATCGCTTCCATTTTTTTACGTTCGATCAGTTCTAGACCGTTGAGAAGATCATCACAGAAGTCTGCCGCTTCGTGGCCATGGCCAATAGCGTGGGTTAGTAGGCCAGGCTTGGTTGTATCGCCAATGGCAAAAACATTTTTAGACTTGTTGACTTGCCAGCAGCCGTTGACATCCATCATACCGCGATCGGTAAGCCATTCACTTGGTACGTAGGAGAGGTCGGGGCGTTCACCAATTGAGATGATGACCATGTCGGCTTCAATCAGCTCACCGTCCTTGGTGTGGAGACCTTTGTCGCTAATGTGGTCGGTGTAGATTGGCCAGCGCACTGAACCACCAAGTGCTTCGACGTGATCAATCTCTTTTTGGAATGCCGCCGGGCGTTGCACGTCAATGGCGGTTACTTTTACTGCGCCCATGGCGTATGCCCCTAAGGCGACATCCATTCCGGCATTACCAGCACCGATGACCACCACCTTTTTACCTACAGATGGTTTCTCGCCAGCGTTCACTTTTTTGAGGAAATCGAGACCTTTTACCAGAAGTTCATGGCCAGGAAACGGGATGACCACGGGATTATGAGCACCAGTCGCGATAATTACCGCCTGATTTTCCCGTTGTAGCTGTTCAAAAAGTGGTGCATCGACACGAGTGTTGAGCTCTGTTTTGATGCCGACATCTAGCATCCGTTGGATTTCGCCATCAAGTATCTCACTTGGCAGTCGTTCGGTGGGGATCGCTTGGTAGAGCTTGCCGCCGAGGCGGCTATCTGCTTCGTAGACGGTTACATCATGCCCTTTGAGTCGTAGTTGCCATGCCGCAGAAAGGCCGCCAGGTCCACCACCGATCACGGCAACTTTTTTACCTGTGTCAGGGGCGACCGGTGGGGCAGGAGTGCCAATCGACATCGAACCAAGTTGTTTCATTGAAACCGCCGTATCGAGAAAACGACGACTACAGGCATCCATACATAGGTTAGGGCAAACTTGACCACAGACGCTGGCAGGGAATGGCGAATATTTGAGTACCAGTTCCAGTGCTTCTTGCTCTTTTCCTTCACGCAGGAGTTTTAAGCGATCCTGTGTTGGGATGAAGGATGGGCAGGATGATTGACATGGTGCAGCATAGCGCTTCTCCAACCAGTGAGGGACTTTTAGCCGATCGTCACCTGCGTTAACTAAGCCAGCAACGTGACTGTAATCGTCGTCAACGATGTCACCAAAGATGCCACCTTTAACCCACTTGCCTAGGCGGAATTCGTTGAGGGAGATACGCCCTTTGGCATTGCGTTCCTCCGTCGTTTTGCCGACAATTTTCTTCCATTGACCCATGTCGCTCAGGGTATCGAGTAATTCGTCGCGTTGAATTTTAGCGAGAAACTCTGGAAGTCCTGCTGCGAGGAAGTGATGGTCAGCTTCGTCGAGATCAAGCAGCCATACATCGTCAGATAAACCTGCTACTGGGCCACGCACATAAAGAGTACCACCAATCATGCCTGCGCAGCCGCGATCTCCCAGAATCGAGTCGAGGTGTTCACAGTCCACACCACAGATGACGCCGATTCCGCCACCCATAAACTCAAAGGAGAACGATCCGGTCTTTTTGAGTACCCATAATTCAGGAGCGTCAAACGCAGGGTCATGTTTCATCAGTGAACCACTACGGGTACCCACTTGACCGGCAACAAAGATCTTGCCGCTGGCGGCACAGTGGGCGGTGGTGTCACCACTGTCGCCGAGAATTGTTAGGATTGCACCAGCATTGAGCCAGCCCGAGTCGGCTGGGGCAGAACCGTCAACAATAATTTCTGTCCCTTCAAGGCCAAACGAACCAACCCGTTGACCAGGGTTTTTCACTCTAAATTTGAGTGATTTACCGTCGGTGGTCCATAGCGGCCCACCAATGTTGTGATGGCCCGATGCGAGGACCTCAAATTCAGTTTCACCGTTATCAAGTTCGGTGTAAATCTGCTGTAGTAATATTTGGGTGGAAATACGCCGTCCATCAGCGTTAAATCCATTAATTTGTGCAGCCATTTCTTTTCTCCTTGTAAATCTATTCAGCGCCTTAAATAGGGTTACGCTGAATAATTACTTAACACACGTACTGAACTTGTAAGCGATCGGCAACTGCTTTATCCATTGCCACAAGAGCATCTGAGCGACCGATTGGTAGCGAAGAGTTACCGATTGGCGCCATCAGTTTTTTCAGTTCCTGATCCATTGCTAAGAAGTAGTTGACGATATTCTCGGCAACGCGTTCAGGGTCAAGGCGATGTGCTAATGCAGGGATTTGCGAGGTGATTCCAGCGGGGCACAGACCGGTGTTGCATGCATTGCAACGACCTTGATCGTTACCGACACAACCAGCCATCTGTAAAATGAGTTTGCCGGTGAACACACCGCTCGCGCCAAGGCACATCATTTTAAATGCATCTGCAGCAAGATCACCTGTTTTGCCGAGTCCGCCAGCGGCCCAAAGTGGAATTTGTCCTTGGCGACCCTGAGTGACCGCCGCGAGGTAGCAATCGCGTAATTTACTGACGATTGGATGACCTGTGTGGTCGAGGGACACTTCGTGGGCTGCCGCAGTTCCGCCATCAATGCCGTCGAGGAAAAAGCCGCCGACAATATTGTATGGGTCGCGGACGAGGTTGTTAAATACGGAAACGCTCGTCGATGATGCGGCGACTTTAATGGCAACCGGTACGCGGAACTTAAACGCAGCATTAAACGAGAGGAACATCTTTTGAACGCTCTCTTCGATGGAGTACAGCCCTTGATGGTTTGGCGGACTGAGTAAGTCAGTCTTGGGGACACCGCGAATGGCCATGATGTGCTCAGCAACTTTTTGTGCTTGAAGCAAGCCACCGTCACCAGGTTTTGCCCCCTGACCGATTTTGATCAACACCCCAGCGGGATCTTCGACCATGTCAGGCATCGCTTTTAGGATTCGGTTCCAACCAAAGTGGCCGGATGCCACCTGAAGGATCATATATTTCATGTAGCGGCTTTTGAGTAGACGCGATGGCACGCCACCTTCACCAGAGCACATGCGTACTGGCAGGCCGCACTCCTCGTTCAGGTAGGCAACGGCCATAGCCACCCCTTCCCACATGCGCCATGATAATGCGCCGATGGACATATCGCCGATGATGACGGGATAGATCCAGCTAACAGGAGGTGTTTGGCCACTAGAGATCAACGTACCATCGCTGCCAAGCTTTAACGGTAGTTCATCGGCAGGCAGGGTGCGACCAAATGGCGCAAGCATGTCAAAGGTGTGGCGCTGTGCATCGAGGCTCGGGTCAGTCATTTGCGAGATGCGACCGACACGAAGTTGGTCAAGGGTTCGTGTGCTGCCTGTTATGTTTTTACGTCCGCCACGTTTGATGGAGTCACCGCCTGCACAGCGTGAAACGATGGGGTGGCGTGTGTCTGGGTTGCGTACGGGGGCAATGGCATCGTTAGGGCATACTTTTTCACAGATACCACAGCCACGGCAGTAGTTTTTCAGCGAGTTGACCTGTTTGATGACTGGCACGGCTGAAAAGCGAGCACGCGGGTCAGGTAGGTCGCCTTCTGAGAAAATCATGCGCCGGCGCTCGATTTTAGCTTCAATGGCGCGGAATGAACACGCGGCAACACAGGAACCGCAGAGGGTGCAACGGCTGGCGTCGTAGCGCAATTTCCATGGCAGATCGGTCGGGGTTATGTCGTTAATTTTTACTGTTTCCATCGTGCAATCTCCAGTTCTTCATTGATTACAACAATTTCACGCTCATTTGGGTAGATGTCGGTTGCCCAGTCGCGCTCAGGTAGTATCTCGTTAATGCCACACACTTCAGATGAAATTACCACAGTGTCCTCGGTTCTACCGACAACGACAGGACGCAGTTTTTTCGCATCGCAGCAGGTGAACATGGTGTTGTCAGGCAATACGCCGATGATGGTGTTTGGCCCGTTAATCTCAAGGTTTGCCAGTGATTGACGAATAGCGATCAACTGCTCGGCATCCTCACGGTCGTTTAATTCTGCAAACGGCAGTGGGGTGATCACGTGTTTGAAGTATTTAAGCGGCCATTTGAGTTGGCGATGGACATAGTGCAAGCTATACAAAAAGCATTGTGAGTCCGATTCAAAACCAATGTAGCCACGGTGGAGATTGTCCTGCATCTCTTTATTCTTCTGGTAGAAGGTGTTTTCCCCATTAGCGAGACCAGTGTAGCCTTGCAGGAAGAATGGGTGAGCAGCATAGCGAACGATGTCGTAGTTTGTGTTTTGACGACATTGGGCGGTAATCACTTTAGCGGTAAAATTTTTATCTGGCTCCCATAGGTTGAAAAAGGTACCAATGTCGCGCGGGTCACCAATCTCCTTAAGGGTGACAACGTCGGGCCAGAATGAATACACATATCCTTGATCATCAGGCTCCAAAACAGCACGCATCTTTAAGCGCATATCAAGCAGGAGTTCTTCCTTCTCCCCTTGGCTGGCGTTCTTAACGTTCTTTGGGTACGAGAATGTTTGAAAAACGTAGTTAGGCATTGCGATGATATCAAGTTCATCGCTAGGGAATGTTTCGGGAACCCACTGCAAGATGCGACGAAATCCAGCTTCGTGCAAAATGTTTTCGGCTAAGTTTAGCCCTTCGTCGGTGCAAGCCATCGATAACGTAGGCAGATGCTTGTAACCTTCAAAGATCCCACCGAGGTCCTGCATGACCATGGCGAAGCCTGAATTGTCGTGCCCTTTTTGTTGCGATTGCATTAACAATAGGGCTTTACTTGGGTGAGTGTAATTTTTACTCTTTATGGCACCTATGCGACACATACCGTAGGTTTCCTCCATTAGTTTTTGAGATTTCGTGTTGATATCTTTATTGAGCAATAACTGTGCCTTTTTTGTTAGGCAATTAATTTTGTTGAAACGGCGTATATGCGAGGATTTTTGACAGTGCAATGCGAAGGATGGCGGCTGTGGATGTATACGTGAGTAGGTTGGTGGATAAGTGGGTACTCTGTGTGGCGTTTTTTGCTCAAACTAAAAAACTCCCACTTGAGGTGAGAGTTTTTTAGTTTGGAAGTAGTTGTTATCTTTTATTGAAAGTTGAGCTGTGTTTACTTAGAGTAATGTTACCCAGTTGTGCTTGTCTTCACAGCGGCCATATTGGATGCCTGTGAGAGTATTGTACAGTTTCATGGTTAGTTCGCCTGCGGTGCCGTTGCCGAGCAGGACATCTTGATTTTGATAGGTGAATTGGCCAACGGGTGAAACCACAGCAGCTGTTCCGGTACCGAATGCTTCTGTTAGGCGACCGTTCTTAGCCCCGTCGAGAACTTCATCAATCGTCAGTGCGCGCTCTTCGACCTCATAGCCAAACTCTTTTACTAAGGTTAAAATTGAGCGGCGGGTAATACCGTTGAGAATTGAACCTTTTAATGGTGATGTCACCACTTTGCCATCGTAGAGGAAGCAAATATTCATACTGCCGACCTCTTCAACGTATTTGCGCTCTACGCTGTCGAGCCATAGCACTTGATCGTAACCTTGTTGACTGGCAAGGGTTGAAGCGTAGAGGCTTGAAGCGTAGTTGCCACCGGTTTTTGCTTCACCTGTGCCGCCAGCAGGAACGCGAGAATACTCAT
>MAXR01000018.1:0-1128 GCA_001751155.1 Desulfuromonadales bacterium C00003068
CGCTTGAAAAATAATGAAAGAACTGGGATTGTTCATTCTTATTGGATTAGTTTGCCCCTGTGTCCAGAAGCAAATTCGGCGAATTTTCGCTAACAATCTGCACCGTGATTGTTTTCATTTTCACTTTATGCAACAACTGACACATTCTTAAAGGGTCAGTTCGTAGGGTTCGGTTTCTTAAAGGTTCAGTATAGTTCAAAAGTAATTTTGATAGAGAGCTAGTTTCATTGACATTTGGATTCCGGAATAAAAGACGTGCATTTGAGCTATTTGTAGTCCTCGGAATTCACGCATTCTCAACACATGCCGCTTATGGTGCTGGTAGAGAGGTCGCTACGCTCAGTGGGTCTGCGGCGTATGTGATTCCTGCGGCTAATACCGGGAAAAGCTATGATGGTTTTCTTGCCGCACTTCGGAAAATGGAGTCAGGTGGGAATTACAAGGCGGTCAATACGTTGAATTTCATTGGTGCCTATCAGTTCGGCGAAGCTGCACTTATCGATCTCGGATATGTCCGGCGTGACAGAGACCCTTATGACAATAACTATGGTGGAGGGTTTACCGGGAAGAACGGCATCCGCTCAATCGACGACTTTTTGAACAATAGGGCAGTGCAGGACAAAGCCGCAAAAGCATGGATGAAAATCATGTGGAAGTATATCGAGGCCGACGGCCTGAGACGATATGCTTGGCGGAAAGTTGGCGATGTTCAGATGACGCCCAGTGGAATGTTGGCGGCTGCGCATCTGCTTGGTTCAGGTGCTCTTAAGGATTATATTCGGGCGAACGGCCAATCCGATTTTCGTGACCCTTACGGTACTCCGCTTTCCAAATATATCAATACTTTGGCCGGATACGATGTTCCGTTCGGACCATCCAAGCCTGCAGTTGTTGCTTCTTTGTAAAACTAGTCGCGCATCGTCGCTGTGTCGGTTCGTACCAGTTTTTGCCAACCGGTTAACCGGCCTGACACGGCTTGGTAGATCGAACGAAGCGACGAAATATATAGCAATTGCCTGTAACCAAACCTCAAGAGCGGCACCAGGAACAATAGTTTCCACTCAAACTTTCGTTCAAACCAGAAAGCCGCCGCAAGATTAAAGACATCCAGCAACGTCAGTAGTGCGA
>MAXR01000018.1:1144-5263 GCA_001751155.1 Desulfuromonadales bacterium C00003068
GGTGCTGATCAAGATCAAATCAACGAGCGGGTAAATGAAACTTGAAATAATTCGATACCAGACCAGATCAATGATTGATATAAACCCGACCGCATATCCTTCGCTTATAGATTTCTTATGTTTCCAGGCGATCTGCAACATGCCCAGAGACCACCTCAAGCGCTGTCGCATGAATGCGGCAACCGAATTTGGGGCCTCCGTATAGGATTTCGCTTCGGGGGCATACATAACCTTGTAGCCAGCCCGATGCACTGCCACAGTCAGGTCTGCGTCTTCGGTTATTGTGTCTCCGGAAACATACCCGCTTTCGATTACGGCTTTTGTCCGCCATGCGCCAATCGCGCCTGGCACAACGAGAATACCGTTAAAGACCTCGTAAGCGCGGCGCACGACGTTTTGACTTATCGTGTATTCGACTACTTGACACGCGGTAATGAGATTGTCGCGATTACCAATTTCGACGGTGCCGGCTACTGCACCGACGATATCGTCACAGAACGGTTGAACCAGATGCTTAATCGCATTTTGGTGCAGCAATGTGTCGGCATCCACGATGACAAAGACAGGAGTCTCAACATGTTTCAGGGCATGGTCCTCTGCGAACCATTTCCCACGGTTTTCCTGCTTGATCAGATTTATCTGTTTGTTAGATTTTGCCATGTCCGAAACAAGATCCGCTGTGTGGTCTGTAGATCCGTCATCTACCACAACTATTTTCAGATCCGGATAATCCGAAGCCAGAATGCTTATTAATGTTTTTTTGATGACCCGTACTTCGTTGTAGGCGGGAACAATGACAGTTACCGGAGGGAGGTACTGGCTATCAAAGGGAAATTTATCCCGTCGTAGAAAAGCAAGTATCAGCAGCACCGGTGAGCGGAGCGCAACAATCAATGCAAGAAGAAGAATAAAATATCGCACACCGATTAAGGTGACTGCCATGAGCCAGTAGATGACCCTGTCGCGAGCCGCCGGTAGCATGTCCGATACCGTTTGAATTTGTTTGGTTTCTAAACCGGCCATTTCGGGGATTGTCGTAAACGTAAAGCCATCATTCACCAGTTTTTGGAATATCACCGGTAGTACTCGGTTGGTGGTGCGGTCGTTTTGCCGAGAAAAATTAAAACCGAGAACGTTCACTGGTGTTAGCGCTGCACGGTTGCGCACCAGTGTAACAAACTCCGAAGGGTCAAACGTACCGTCAGGAGCGATGATGTTGTTGGTAACCGGAAGGTATCCAGAAATCTGCAGGCTCTGTAGTTGATCAAGAACGGATCGGGCTTCAGGATACTGTCCGTAGCGTGACGGATTTTGAACAAGGATCGTATGGTAACCGAATTTGTCCCGCAAAAGCTGCTGTTTCAGGTTGTTTTGGACGGTGGTAATAAATCTTGGGATTTTCGATCGGGATGCACGTGGGGTAATGGTTGTGCCTACCGTGTGGCCTGCCAAAACCAGATCTTGCACGAGCGTATCTGTCGACAGCAGATCAACCGTCGAGAGGAAGAAGGTGGCGCTTAAGGAATATTGCTCCAGAAAGTTCAGAAGGGTTTCCGTTTCCTGTGGATCGCCGAGCCCGTAAAAGACGATGGAAAGATTCATATCCGCAGCGCCCCCAAACAACTGTATTTGCTGTGGAGTTGGAATCTGCGAATAGGTCTGGGTTATAATGCGTTCGTTCTCCGGCGAAATTTTTACTTCCCGACGACCCATAGCCGCATGTGCAATATGGATTGAAAAGGGTCCGGTCCCCTCGGCAGCGACGTAGTTAGAGAGGTCGATTTCTGCCTCAATCGTGCTTTTGACCTCGGTGACAGATGCGTCTAAATCGACCAAATCCCAGATGGCCGGGTCCTCGTATCCCAGCGGCCAGATTGTAGTTTGCGCACCGTTGCCGAGGACCGTGCGCTGATTGTGAAAGCTGACAGCGTCTAGGACCCAGATCTGATTGAGCCTTCTGCTGTCATCAAGATAACGGACATGAGTGCTACCGGACTCGGCGGAAAAGCCGATCGTGCCGGCAAACGTATTTGCCCGCAGCATCGCTTTTGAGAAAGGAATATGCTCGGGGCTTCTTTGGCCGCTTTTCCACACGGTGGAAAAACTGCCAAGTGCGAAAGAGAGTCTTTCGACAGGTATCCGGGTGTTTGCCAATGTTGCAGCCTCATCGAACCAGTTTTGCGGGGCAATCGGGAGGGATGGGCTATTGGTTGTTTGGAATCCCAGAAGAACTGTCTGGCCCACCAAATCAACGAGAGCTTCGGAGGCCCAGAATTCTGCGTCGATGTTCCCGATAAGGCAACTGCGCAGTCCTTTGGCGTTCAGCCAGCGATTAAGCGCCTCAAATACAGGTAAAAGTGCCTCGGCGCGCATATAGGGATAGGCTGACAAGTCGATGCAGAACCCACCTTCAACGCCGATCAAGTCCAGTGTTTCAAGCTGTTTTAGGAATGTGTTCGCGGGTGTTGATTGATCGAAAATCTGTTCGAGAGTTTCGAGCGGCGTGCCAATAGCAGGAGTGAGGACGGGGAAAGCGGAAGGTCGGTTACGGCTTCTATATCCGCTGTTGAATGCAGGAAGGGGAAAAAATGTCCCGTTCTCATAAAGAGAACGGATTGTTCCGTCCCGGGTTCCGAATGAAAACGCGTGGTAATATACGGTATCTAAATCGCTACAATGCGCCCGAAGCCCGGCGAGTGCGGCCGGGTCGTTAAAAGGTACATAGCCTGCAATACCCGTGGTTTCATCAGTGAAATTAAACAAACCTTGTCCGCAATTTGTATATGCGGTTTCCCTAGTCACTATGCTAGTAAGTTCAGGGCTCGGCGCAACACTGGGCACGTCTTCGGCATGCTCTTCGGGAATGGGTGATGCCTGCAAAGTCGGCTGCAAATGGTATACGCGAAACACAAATTCCGTTGCGAAGCCCGTGACTAATAGAANNGTGACTAATAGAAAGACCAGAACGAAAAATACGGAAACACGCCTTAGTCGCCGCCCTGTCTGATCCTCGAACACGTGCCTGGGAATCGACGGTTCGTAATTGTCTCCAACCATGCTCTTCCTCAATTACCGGACCAAACTATTTCTACATATTTTACTGTATATCTAAGAGATTGGAAAAACACGTTTATTTTTTGAGTCAAAAGCCAAGTATAGGGGCGTGCTACTGTTACAATTATAGGAAGTTTTACGATGGATGTATTGCGGCGCACGATTGTTTTAGGTGGATTGCTATCTCCGCTTGTCGCGATGCCGCGATTCTCTAGCGGATTCGCAGTAGACGAAAAAGCGCTATTCGTTGTGCTGGACGGGATCGATACCGCCCTTTCACCACAACTGGCCGGACAGGTTCTTGAAACTTTCTTTTCCAACGGGATTTCTGTATCTGCGATTATTCAATGCCCTGAAGATGAAAATGACGCGAGTGGTAACGAATTTGTCCGATTTTTCAAAGGCATCTCGACCAAAGAACGTGGATTATTCGAAGCAATTCTCGCAGTTAATCCGACGGATGAACGTGAGAGATACCTTCAGCTTCGCGAGGCTATAGAACTACGCGATTGTCTAGAGGGTGCTTCTGCGGAGAATATTGCTGAACTGGCCACGATGCCGATAGTCTCGCTTCTGAATCGTGGGTCCAAAGAATTGTGGAATCCATACGCTTTACGAGCAGCCGGTTTCCGAATTCAGATGCGCCAGGATCAGGACGCAGATAATCAGTTGCAGAATACCAAACCTGCATTTAGTGCTTTTGACTGGGGTATTGGGCTGATGATGGCCGGGGCGGATACTTTGATAGAAAGTGATCCGGAAACAGAATTAAAACAACTCGAACGGTTAGACGGAGAGCGGGTCCTTTATCTCTCATTCAGGAATGCTGCCAGTATTGATTCCGAAAAACTTCTGGCACATTGCTCCGCTTGGGCCGCTCGGCTAAACGCGGAAATGCTGGGGGGAAATATATTTCCAACGCGGCCGATGGACTACTTGTTGCAGGGGCATCCGGGCGTATCAAAGTATGTTGGTCTATTGCTCGATTTGACGGAACCACCAGGCCCATCAGATCAAATACTGGAATTCGCAGAAAGCCTGGAGCAGGCCGGATTTCCTTACTCC
>MAXR01000018.1:5340-7088 GCA_001751155.1 Desulfuromonadales bacterium C00003068
GAATTGATACGGGCCATGAGTCATCGCCTCGATGTGTACTTTGGGACCCGGAATCTTCAGAATTATACGCCCAATCCGCTGAAATTGTCTTAGTGCGCACTGAAGACCGAAATATCTGGAGCGGCCCTAGAAGCGACGGTCGTTACCACGCCGCGATTCAAACGAAGGAGGCAATAAATTTTCTCCGCAACATGGAAGAGGATCCACTGACCGATATGATTTTTGTGGTTGGTTCGAAGCAAGTAGGAACTCGTATTCAACGTGAAGCATTGTTGGAGCAATTCGAACAGGCGCGTAGCGACGACAGAGCGAATTTTTTCTCGGTTCGGGGATATTTGAATCAAACTGTAGCTCCTGACCCGGTGCTGGAGCGGTTCTGGTCCACGCGCCGCAGGCAGATTTCAGATCCGCCTGTTATTAAATCGATAAACGCTTCGGATGAAGAAAAATTTCTGGATGATGCACGGCTAGCGTGGCGGTACATCGAACGCCACAGCGACGAAACAACAGGAATATGTGCCGGAACTGTACAGACTGGTTTGTCCAGCATAGTAAATTTTGAGGTCACGTTTTGGGATGTTGCAAGCCAGATTCATGGAATAATTTCGGCGAATGCCCTGTCCATTATCTCTGACGAAGAGGCGCGTAATCGAGTTGAGCGAATATTTGACCATATGCCAACAAACAAGGTGGATGGCTTGTCACTTCCTCCGGCACGCTTTCAGTCCAACACTTCCAGAGTAACCAGCCGTGGTTTTGATTCGGATGATACCGGCAGGTTTTTGATTTCTCTAAGAAAAGTAGTGGATGTGGGGTTGGCTACGAAGGAACGGGCACTTGCAGTACTTGATCAATGGGAGATCGCGTCAACAGTTCGAAACCAGCGGGCGTTCAGCTACACGGACGGTGCATGGGTAGATGTAACAATGTCTCATGGTTCGCATTATTCGCGTAACGGATATATCGCTTGGGGCATACCGATGGATACCGCCTATCCTTCACTTTCAGAGACCGACACGGGGGACCAGTACATTCGTCTCCTCTACCAAGCGGCATTCCTTGGACATTTCGGAACGGAGCCCCATCTTCTTGAAGGTATAGAAGTTGGACACAGTCCGGAATCTAAATATTTGTCAGATGTTTTATTTGACGCGCAATTGTCGTGGTTTGAGGAAACCGGACAGTTTAAATGTGTGTCCGAAGTTGCGCTGAATTTTTCACCTTGGTTTTCGTATCAGGGTCTCAGAGTTGACAGAAGCGGCGCTGACGCTTGGGTTATTTGGACTGACAACCAAAGCTACTCGTATCGAACACAAGAGTTTCTTAGAAAAGCCGACGTTATCAGCAGCAAAGCCGCCTTTTTGTGGGCGGCTCTATACCCTCACGAATATTCCAGCCGCTTGATCGAGCTAATAAGAGAAAAGGCACGGATCGAAGATCTGGGTTTTTCGATCGGTGTTTTTAACAATACGCAGGAGGCAATGGAGGGGTATAGCGACGTGAATACAAACGGTATTATTCTGACAGCAATCGCGAAAAAACTTGGAAAACTGTAATTTTCAGACGATGCCCGCTAGAGTAAGCTCTTCGATTTGAAGGATTGGAGAAGTTGTAATCGAGCTAGAGAAATTGGTCATTCCATAGTCAAGCTGCGGGCCACTTGCCAGTCGAATTTCCTGACTACAGAATTTAGCGCAACAACTATCAAAACAAGGCGGCAATATACAGCAATTATTTTAATTGATGAA
>MAXR01000019.1 GCA_001751155.1 Desulfuromonadales bacterium C00003068
CGAGCGTGCAAGCTTGAGCCACTTGTGCAACACATACTTGACATTCAGAAGTATGGCATTGTAGGGGGTTATACGCTGATTTGTAAAGAGGAAGCGCGACAAGAAGAAACGGAAGAATGGATAGATTCTACTGTAAAAATGTTATTTGCATTTAGAAGGGCATTTGAAGTTGTACGCAAACATGGTGTTTCGCACATACAAAAGCTATACGACGATAAAGTACAATTAGCAAACGAGCAGCACGGGATACAACATTTGCAGATATTAAAAGATGTGCAACGGCACGAAGATCCGTTTCGTGAGACGAATTATTATTATTTTCAAAAATTAAACGTGTCTAAGAACTGGCAAGCTCCTGAAGAAACGGGCACAGAAGAGAAGCGAGTATGGTATCTTAAAGACGGTAAAAGTAATGCAGAAGGGTTTAACACTGGCTCAGACCTAGTTGTAGATCGCGACACCGTTGTGGAACTGCGTAATAACGAAAGCGGGCAATCTTCAATAGGGCTATGTCTCAACGCGATATACATCAAGAATCAGCTTATGATGGGTATGCCAATGCTTGTCAAGATCACAGTAACGCCTGGCGAAATATACGAGTATGCACTTTGTCTTGTAGATCCCGTCACGAAAGAAGTGATATGGTCTGCACCGACACCGCCGGCTCTGAGCCTAAACGAGTCGGATTCCGCGGCATATGCTTCACAAAAAGCCGATTTTGATGCGTTCACAGCGGACATACAAGCGCAAATAAATATNNAGCGCAAATAAATATAGCCGCAAAGATGCGGTTGGCGCAAGGTGCCATAGCAATGCCCGAAACTATCAAACACAAAATTGTGGAATCTGGCAATGCGCTTAATCCTGCGATGTTGGACATCATGTTCACCCTTCTTAACAAAACTATCGCGTGGGCGTTAGGGTTTCCCATTTCGCTTATTGACGCGAGTGGGGTTGAACTTGCGACTTCACGTGTAATTATGGATACTATCGCGCCCTACTTGCGCGGACTACAAGCGCAGTTCTGCGATCTTGGTGTTGCCCTTATAAAAGAGCAATTCCCGGGCATGGAATTCACGTTTACGTTGCGCGAGCTACATCCCAAAGACGCGAAAGAAGNNAATATGGAATCACTCGAGAAAGCGCGCAACATAGGGTATAGCGATAATGATATACGAGAGACGGCGCGTGCACTTAACGTCACAGAAACTGACTTGGAGCTTGGCGGTATGGGTGCTTTGAAACCAGAGGCGATAAGTGCGGCAATAGCGGAAGGGGGTGTATTTATAGACGAATGATGATAAAAACCATAGCACGTATATTTGTAATATTGATATTGCTGTCTGTAGCGGTACTAAGTGTAAATGCGCAAGTACAAACGCACGAATATCGTAAAAACTTGACTATCAGTCATGTGAACGCAGCGGGCGCTACATTGCTAAACAACACATATTTTATAAATGTGACAAAAGAGCCCGCGATGCACTATGATTTCAGTGACCTCAGATTTTATGATGCGTCACTAAACGAGCTTGATTATGAACAAGAATCGTACACTGAGGATTATGCGTTAATATGGCTACGTGTTCCACTACTCGTGACAACCGGCACGTCTGTTTGGATGTATTATAATGGTAGCGAAATGCTAGGCGAAGACACAAAGAATACGTGGGAACCCGCAGCTAAGATGGTGCAGCATTTGCAAGAATCGCCGATAAACAAGTGCGAAGGGCATTTGGATAGTACGCAATACGGGAATCACGGCACCCCTAAGGATTTCAACGAAACACTTGGTACAACGACTAACGCAAGTGGACGAATCGATGGCGCGGATCTATTCAATGGTAAAGCGGGCTATCCTTACCTTGCTGGCGTGTCGTGTGGCGCGAACGAAAGCACAAACATTACGGGCAATATCACTCTTGAGGCGTGGGTAAAAGCGGAAATAACGGATGAATTACAATCAATAGTGGGCAAATACTATCCGTGGGGCTCTAAAGAAGGGTATCATATATGCACAGAAGCAGATATGTTTGCTGCATACATCACTGATGCTGATGGTACAGAACGGTCTTTAGGACTGGGTCCACTCAATACCGATACTTGGCAACATGTAGTTGTAACAAAAAACAACACACGCATCTGTGGTTATGTAAATGGGGTCGAACAGAATGTCGGTATANNAGAATGTCGGTATATGCGGCATCGGTATAAAATCCGCTGATACTGCTACGAGAACATACCATGTAGGGATTGGTAGATACTCTATGGGTTCTTCGTATCCTTTCGATGGCACGATAGATGAAGTGCGGATCTATGACCGTGCACTCAGCGCGGACGAGATCAAGCAATCATACGAAATGGTAAAAAACCAAAGTACGTGCACACTCTGGGGTGCCGCGGAGAACTTGCAAAAGTGTGGAGATGTGGATTGTAATGATTTGGTGAATGTACTCGATGCAACAAAGGTTAAGAATCGCGCGGGCAATCCTGCGTATTTCATAAATAATGAATGGTCAGCAGATGTCAAT
>MAXR01000020.1 GCA_001751155.1 Desulfuromonadales bacterium C00003068
CCGACATTGAAATCAAACACCTTGACCGCCAGCGAGCCGAGAATGCCGGGAAAGTGCTCTGTTTGGCCACAAATGTTGTTGGCAGCAACGCGGCCATGCTTGTTAGCAGTGGAGCCGAGGGGGATATAGACTTTTTTGCCGGTGATGATATCGGTAGATTCAGCACAGTCGCCGACGGCATAGATGGCTGGGTCGCTGGTTTGCATCTGATCATTAACGGCAATAGCACCGGTGGTGCCAAGCTCAATACCAGCATCGCAGGCGAGATCAACAACGGGTCGCACGCCGATGGCTATTAAGACCAGATCAGCAGCGTAGCTGCCCTGATCGGTAATAACGCGATCAACCGTGCCATCACCTTCAATGCATTGTAGTGGTTCGGCAAGGCGCAGGTTGACCCCTTTATTACGTAGTTCACGGTGAACCAGTGCGGCGGTGCTAAAATCCAATGCCGTGGCCATCACTTGGTCTTTCATCTCCAACAGGGTGACGTTGACACCTCGATGAATTAACGCTTCAGCCACTTCGAGGCCGATTAAACCGCCACCGACAATCACAGCACTTTTGGCTGATTTGGCCAGTGTATCGATCTGGGCGGCATGATCCATGGTTTTAAGTGGTAGGACACCGCCTAATTCAATGCCCGGAACGGGAGGCATTATAGGCGTGTTGCCTGTTGCCAGTACCAGAGTGTCATAAGGCAGAGTTTGTGTTTCGTTGCTATCGAGGTTGCGTACGGCTACGCTGCGCTGCTCGCGGTCAATGGTGGTGGCTTCGGTACGTGTTAGGGTGGTGAACCCTTTTACTTTACTAAAGAACGCTTCGTCACGTAATACGCCAGCGGGTGTTTTACGCACTTCGTTGAGATCTTCGTAGAGACCTTCAATGTAATATGGCAGCGGACATGCGCCGTAGGAGATCTCTTTGCTGCGATCAATAACGGTGATATTGGCGTGTGCGTCTAAACGTCTCAAGCGGCACGCTGTTTTCATCCCCGCAGCCACTCCGCCAATGACAACAATATTACGTGTTTCCATGCTATATTTCTCCTGACCAAATGAGTAAAACTTCAGAGCTGTATTGGGCTTATGTTGGGCAACACCCTTAAATATCAGCATTAATATAAAGCCAATATCTTATACTGAATACACCGTGTTTGCTAGCGGCAACCTTATTTTTTACGCTGGTTGGGTGAAAACTTGGTAGGTTTTGAATTTGTAGCTGTTTTTTATTGTTTTTGTTGACTGATCTGCTAGCGTTAAAATGTTGGTAATTTGTGTAGGGGGACAATGATGATAGAATTTTTTTGGATCATCATAATTTATTTTATCTCTTCTGTAGCAGCGCTCCACGTGTTGCTATATAAGCGTGATCCGCGCTCTGCCTTGGGTTGGATTGCGGTGTGCATCGGTTTGCCGGGTATTGGTGCCGTGCTGTATGCGTTGCTCGGCCTCAATCGAATTCGTAACCGAGCGCGTAGTTGGCAAGATTGTGGTCGTGGTATTCACTCTACGGTAGCGACGCAAGAGGTTGCGGCCCCCCTTCTCCCACCCTATCAAACTCAAAACTACCAATTACTTCGCCAGCTAGCGGATCGGGTGACGCGGCGACCATTGATCAGTGGTAATCGCGTGCAACCACTGTTTAACGGCGATCAAGCTTATCCGGAGATGTTAGCGGCCATCGATGGCGCACAGCACAGTATCGCCCTTTCAACCTATATTTTTGATACACAGCAGACAGGGCGAACCTTTGTTGCCGCTTTGAAGTCGGCGGCAGAGCGAGGCGTTGAGGTGCGGGTGCTGATCGATGGTTTAGGTGGTCTTTATTCATGGCCACGCGCCTATCGACTCTTTAAGGGATCACAGGTAAAGGTTGCGCGGTTTTTGCCATTTACCTTTTTACGCCGTGGTCTCCACTTCAATTTACGTAATCATCGAAAACTGCTGGTTGTTGATGGGGCACTAGCGTTTACCGGCGGCATGAACATCAGTCAGCGCCATGTTCACAATAGGGGGGAGTCTTCATCAACAGGGGTATTATCCGCAGGTCCAGTGGTTGATCTTCACTTTAAGGTGGAGGGGCCTGTAGTCGGTCAAATGCAAGAATCGTTTCGCGAAGATTGGAATTTTACCACGGATGAAACCTTTCAGGGGCGCAGTTATCCCGACGCGGTTGTGGGTGGCGACAGTTTGTGCCGTGGCATTAGTGCGGGGCCGAATGAGACCTATGAGAAATTGGTGTGGATTGTCGTCGGTGCGCTTAATTGTGCGCGCCAGCGGGTGTCGATTATGACCCCCTATTTCATCCCCGATAGAATGGTGGTCTCGGCGTTGAACGCGGCGGTTCTGCGCGGTGTTGAGGTGGAGATCATCTTGCCACAGAAAAACAATCTCCCCTATGTTCATTGGGCTAGCCGTGGTTCGTTTTGGGAGCTACTTGAATATGGGGTGAAACTCTATTATCAGTCCGGCCCCTTTGTGCATAGCAAACTGCTGTTGATGGATAATCATTATGCCTTAATTGGTTCAGCCAATATGGATCCTCGCAGTCAACGACTCAACTTTGAGTTTAACCTTGAGGTGTATGATGAAGCGCTCAACACACAATTACGTGACCATTTTGATACGGTGAAGCAAGCCGCGCAAGTCATTAGCCTCAATGAGATGGAGAGTCGATCTGTCCCTATAAAATTGCGCGATAACTTTTTCCGTCTATTCTCCCCATTTCTGTAAAATTGCCAGTTAATCAACAGGTAGCTTTTCATCGTAGTTCGTCTGTAAAAATTTCTCGCCAAGGGGTGATTCAACAATCTCACGTAATGCCGCTACCACCTGTGAATCGTAGTAATGGTTCATCTCTTCAAGTTCTGTTAATGCCTCTGCGCTGTTTTTCTTGGTGCGGTAGGCGCGTGGCTCAACCATGGCACAAAAACTATTCACTACGGATAGCACTCGTGCTGGGAGAATGATGTCATCGCCCTCAAGTCCTTGTGGGTAGCCGCTACCATCGATCCGCTCATTCATTTGATAAATAGTATCAGGAATCGGTAATTCAAAAGCGATTGGTTGCAGGATACGTGCTGCGTGTTCAACGTGTTGTTCGATCTCAAGCCTCTCTTCATTGTTGAGGGGGCGTTGTGCCGATAACAGCTCCTTGTTGACAAACATTTTACCAATTTGAGATAAATTAGCAGCAATTTCGACCGTTGTTTGCTGTTGGCTGCTGCCCCCAAGTTGTTTTATCACCTCGCAACCCAGCAGCCGCAGGCGACGGCTGTGTCCTGCCAAGTATTGATCGTTCAATTCAACGGCACTGGCCAAGGCTTTCACTGTACGGAGAATCGCTTTTTCATGTCGTTTCTGTCCTTCAATCAGTTCGGTAATGTTTGTCATCACCGAAATAATACCGCCAAGGCTACCATCACTCTCAGTCAGGGGAACTTTGGAGATAATAAGATGAAGAGGCTGAGATTTGAAATAGAGTGTCTCTTGGATGTTGACCTCTTGTCCCGTGGCAATCACGTGTTGATCCCAATGTTCGAGTCGTTTTGCCGTATCAAAACCAAAGACCGCATGGTCGTCGTGAGTTAAAATTTCCTCCATCGTTCGCCCTAGAGCTTCCATCATCGCCGGGTTGACATATTGGTAGATGCCGCGCAGATCTTTAAGACTGATAAAATCACCAATATTATCGTTAACACTGTTGAGAAGCTGGCGTTGGTTGTCAATCTGTGTTGCCAGTGTTTTGAAATGTTGAGCAATTTGGCGATTTTTTAATCCCACTTGTTGAAACCAGATGGCACTAAACGTTACGGCAAAAACAATGATCAGCAGTGCTGAAATGCCCCAAGCGATACGAGCATGATGATTTAGTGCTTGTCGAGCCGTATTGTAGTCAGCTTCTTGGACGATCCACCACGGCAATCCATTGAGCGCTGAAGCAACAGAATAGACGGTGTTAGAGCTACGAATTGAGGTTCTCTTTTTAAACGCGAGTCCTTGGTCAATTTCGTTGGCAGAGTCTTGTTGGAGCGGGGCAATAAGGTTCGGGCTCCACGGCGTGACAACAGCGGAACCTGTCGTTGTTTTTTGGATCAGATAAACGCGTTCGCCATTTTCAGCCAATTGTGATGCGGCAAGGAGTTGGTTGACCTTATCTGTAACAATCTTACTTAAAATGACTACCGCAACGACCTCAGGTTGTGGTGATGCGGCCTCTAGGGCAAATAGCGGTAGTGCCATATCAAGGATGAGGCCAGCGGGGGTGGCCTGTAGTGCAGAGAACTGAGGTGTTCGAGTTGCTATGACTTGGCGGCTGAGCTGTTGCTGTTCGGTACTGATATGGCTGATGCCATGATCGGTAGAGACATACGCCTGACCGTTGCGGTGTACGAGTCGGCCTGAGTGAAAATTAGCGTAGCGAGTGAACTCGATAAACAGGCTTTGAAGTTCAGGTAATTGCGCCATTAACCCTGCTTGATCAGATTGCGTGCTGGCGCGATTTGGCTTGATAAGATGGGAGATATCGCCCTCAATCTGGTCAACTTCGGTAGCGTAAAGGCGAAACAGGTCGGATTTAACGATGCGATCACCTTGCTGTATGAGGCCATCTAACCATGTTTCGATCACTTTTGCTTGACTGCTGGCAACCAGTGTTAAGCGTTTATTTAATGAGTTTTCGAATTGCGACTCTTTCTCTTTGATGCTCCATAGCGGGCCGATAATCGAGCCGAGGGAAATAAGGGTAATGATGGCAAGTGCCAACCATAAAGTACGGCGGTGGGACATCCATCTTACCGATGTGGCAGGGGTATCAAATAATGGAGTAACGGCCATGGTTAATCTCCTGTCGCGCGTTCTAGAGGCAGCGGTGTTTTGCTGCGTGGCTTAATATGTATCCAGCGGTGGTGTTCGTTAACCGAGTATTGCGGCACATAGTGTTGATAGCGGCGGTGCGAAAATACTGGGTTCGATAAATTGTCTAATATGAGAATATCATCATTTAAATAAACAGCCAGTACTGCGTGAGTGATCGAGCGGATGGTGTCACGTAGTACGACAATGCGTAATTGATCGGCTTTGAAGCCTAGATAACGCAGAGCAAAATATTTGCAGATGGCATAGTCTTCACAATCGCCCGAGTGGCGTAAAAATTCGAGCGGTGTTGCCCAGTAATCGTTGCGTTGCCAGATATCTTGATCTTGACGGTATGGCCAACGATTAAAAAATCGATTAATGGCGAATAGCTTTTGTCGTGCCGGTGAATCCGCAATTTTTTGCACAAGTTCTTGCCATGCTGCAGCNNATGCTGCAGCTGATTGAAGGTTTTGTTCATCGTTTAAGCGGCTGAACTGTTGAATTTGAGCTGGAGCGAGTGAGATAATTTTTTGCCAATTTTGTAGTACTTTAAGATTACCGCTAAACTCAATTGTTCCAAACAACACCTCTTTGCTGTGCTTCGGCGCTGGGTCAGTTAGCGTAGTGATTTGAGTAGTGGCTTGAGTAGCGCAACCGTTTAGAGTGGTGGCGAATAAAAGCCATAACGTAAAGCACGCTATATGGAGGAGATTTCGTGGCAACCGCTACCTCTCTCTCAGTGCCGTTTGTTTTGTTTTTATGATCGGTTTGAGCAAGTAGCTTAGAACCGATTTTTTACCGGTTAAAATATCAACACTCGCCGTCATGCCGGGGATGATCGGTAGCTGTGATCCCCGGTAGGTGAGGGTGGTGTTTTTGGTGCGCAACTTAACTCGATAAAAGCTCTCTTGGCGTTCGTTGATGATGGTGTCGGCGCTGATTTGCTCAACGTAACCATCTAGGCCGCCGTAAATTGAAAAATCATACGCCGTCAATTTGATTTTAGCGGCTTGGCCCGGATAGAGAAAGGCGATGTCAGCTGGGCGAATTTGAACTTCAATCAGCAATGCATCATCGAGCGGAACCACTTCAAGGATCGGCTCACCCGAGCGGATGACACCACCAACCGTATTGACAATCAGTTGCTTGATTGTGCCGCGCACGGGCGAGCGGACATCTGTCCGCCCTACTCGATCTTTTCCCGAGGTGATCTCCTCTGTTAGTGAAATAAGTTCAAGTCGTCGTTTGGTGATCTCG
>MAXR01000021.1 GCA_001751155.1 Desulfuromonadales bacterium C00003068
TACGGGAAAATTCGTCGAATCCATTTTGTTGGCATTGGTGGTATTGGTATGAGTGGTATCGCAGAGGTACTACTTAATCTTAACTATCAAGTGTCTGGTTCTGATCTCAAAGCCAGTGATTTAACGCGGCGCCTTGAGCAACTTGGTGGCACAATCTATTCTGGTCATGCCACAGAGAACGTTAGCGACGCTCAGGTGGTGGTCACCAGTACCGCTGTCGCGGCCGATAATCCAGAAGTTGTCGAAGCGCAGCGTTTGCATATCCCTGTCATCCCGCGCGCAGAGATGCTCGCTGAATTGATGCGGATGAAGTATGGTATTGCCATTGCCGGTACCCATGGCAAGACCACCACCACCAGCATGGTTGCCAGCCTGTTGTCACATGGCGGTATTGACCCGACGGTCGTTGTCGGCGGCCGGCTGAATGCGCTGGGCTCGAACGCGAAATTGGGCCAAGGGCAGTTTATGGTGGTAGAGGCCGATGAATCAGATGGCTCATTTTTAAAGTTGTCACCCAGCATTGCGGTGGTGACAAATATTGATATAGATCATCTCGATTATTATTCAGGGCTGGATGAAATTCAGTCGGTGTTTATCGACTTTATCAATAAAATTCCATTCTACGGTTTAGCTGTTTTATGTCTCGATGATAGCAATATTCAAACGATTTTACCGCAGGTTGAAAAACGTTATGTGACCTATGGCATAACACCACAGGCCGATTATCAAGCCACGGACATTAAGTACAGCGGCGGCGGTACCGAGTTTCAGGTGAGTTATCGCAATCAGGAGCTCGGTCGTATGCGAATTGAGATGCCCGGTGAGCATAATGTGTTAAATGCGTTGGCTTCGTTGGCGGTCGCCCGTGAGTTAGAGCTTGATGTTGAGACGATTCAACACGGCTTTGCCGACTTCGCTGGCGTTCAGCGCCGTTTTCAAATCAAACTTGATGATGATGTCATGGTGGTGGATGATTATGGTCATCATCCCGTTGAGATTAAGGCAACTCTCGCCGCAGCACGCAATGGCTGGGATCGCCGGATTGTCGCGATTTTTCAACCACATCGCTACAGTCGAACCAAGGCGTTATTTGATGACTTTGTTACCGCATTTTTTCAAGCCGATTGCCTGATTGTTATGGATGTTTACGCCGCAGGCGAAGCAAAGATTGATGGCATAGACAGTCCGCTGTTAGTCCACGCCATCTCAGAGCATGGTCATCGTAATGTTCACTACTGCGCAGATGCCCAGCAGGTTCTTGATCGCCTTAACGAAGAGCTGACGTCAGGTGATATGGTGATCACATTTGGCGCGGGTTCAGTGTGGCAAGTGGGTGAACAACTTATCGAAACGTTATCAGAATGATCAAAGGTGATTGGCGTGAGGAATTAACTCAAGGACGTTGGGGGATACGGGGGGAGTGTTTGATCGACGAACCCTTGGATGGCCTCAACAGCTGGCGAGTTGGTGGCCCTGCTGATCTACTGGTACGACCGCTCGATGTTGAAGATGTTCATACCCTTTTTGCCTTTATCCGTCATCATCGTGTGCCGTGGCGGGTGCTGGGTGGTGGTAGTAATATTCTCATTGCCGACAAAGGGGTGCGAGGTTTAGTCATTCAATTGTCCGATATGAATCGGATCAGTCCGTCAGGTGTGTGTCAATTAACCGTTGGTGCCGGGTGTCCGTTAAGTCATCTGGTAAAAGAGGCGGTTCGCTTAGGCTATGCTGGATTTGAATCCCTCGCGGGGATTCCCGGTACCGTTGGTGGCGCAGTGGCTGGTAATGCTGGGGCTTTGGGACAGCAGATTTCTGATTGCCTTCAATCGGCACTGGTGGCCGAAGGTGCTGCTGTTGAACGCTGGGAGCGTGATGAGTTTCATTTTGGTTATCGTAGTAGTGCCATCGACGATAAACATATGGTGTTAGAGGTGGTCTTTGCCTGTCAACGCGGTGAGCCAAAATTGCTACGAGAAAAGGTTGCAGCAGCGCGAGAACATCGCCGTCAAGCCCATGCCGTTAAGGGGGCAACAGCAGGCTCGGTGTTCAAAAACCCGCCTCAAATTCAGGCGTGGAAATTGATTGACCAATGTGGGTTGCGCGGTAAACGAATTGGCGACGCACAGGTTTCTGAGCACCATACGAATTTTATTGTAAACCATGGTAGTGCAACGGCCGATGAGATTACGCAATTGATGACATTGGTACAACAAACCGTTATGGATCAGACCGGAGTATGTTTGAGTCCTGAAGTACATAAGATGGGTGAGTTTGACGAATCGCTGAGCAGCCATGGCAAACATTTACACTGGACAGAGGAGAAGTGATGAGCGCTGGGGAAGCAATTAAATCAAAACGGATCGCGGTGATCATGGGTGGTGACTCTGCTGAACGAGATGTTTCGTTACGTACGGGGGAGGCTGTCCTTGAGGCGTTAATCCAGCGTGGCTACGATGCCGTGGCAATTGATTCTGCCTCGCGATTAACTCAGCAACTCATTGAGTCTGGCGCAGAAATTGCGTTTATCGCTGTTCATGGCCGCCACGGTGAAGATGGCACCCTGCAAGGATTGCTGGAGATGATGCAGATTCCCTATACTGGCAGTGGTGTCCTGGCCTCAGCAATTGCCATCGATAAAGATATAACCAAAAAAATGGTGGCCAGTCAGCTCACTATCGCAGACTCTTTTTTAGTCGACGAAAGCAGTGATATCGAAGCCCTTTGCGCTGATTGCTGCCATTACCCTCAGGTTGTTAAACCGGTTCGTGAAGGTTCAACTCTTGGTATTACCATTGTCAATAATCGACAAGAACTTCAGCAGGCCATCACTTTTGCACAAACATTTGATCGACGTGTTTTAGTCGAGCAATTTATCTCTGGCCGTGAAGTGACCGTATCAGTACTATTGGGTGAAGCCTTACCGGTGATTGAGGTGGTTCCAGCTGATGGTTTTTACGATTATGCAGCAAAATATACCGCTGGAACAACACAATACATTGTACCAGCAGAATTTTCAGATACGCAATACAGCGAACTACAACGCGCTGCCGTAACGTGTTGCGACAGCATCGGTTGCCGTGGCGCAGCGCGGGTCGATTTTATTGTTACCGAAGATCAATGTTACTTTCTTGAAGTGAATACGATCCCCGGAATGACTAAGACTAGCTTGTTACCCAAGGCAGCAGCATGTAGCGGTATAGATTTTGCATCATTGGTGGAAAGTATTGTTAAAGATGCGTCACTTGATCGTTAAAATTTAGGGCCATCTTAAAATTATGCGTGATTTAAAAAAGGTACCAACAGCGCAAACAGCCAAGGCCAAACGGGTTAATCGAAATGTTCGTAGTCCGTCGAGCCGGAACTGGAGAAAATTGATATCCCGCTGTACGCGGGGCATTATGTTTACTGCTTGTGCAGGTCTTGTCACTGTTGGCGCGGTGTTGTTGATGGACCTGGTGATGAACTCGGAACATTTTCAAGTTCAAACAATCACGATTCAAGGTAACCATCGCTTAAGCGATCAAGATGTCATCGATCTGTCAGATATCCGACACGGGGTAAGCACTTTTGACTTAGACCTTGAAAGTATCGGTGAAAAGATCGCTGAAAATGATTGGATTCATTCAGCTCGTATTATGCGTAAACTCCCGCAGGGAATTATCGTAGATATTACTGAGCGGCAAGCGTGTTACATCATTAACCTCGAATATCTCTATTACGTGGATCGTGACGGTGAGATATTCAAGGTGTTACGCGACGGCGATGCTCTCGATTATCCGTTAGTGACGGGTCTAGATCGCCAGCAATTGCTCGATCATCCTGAGGTGAGCCGACAGCGCTTGCACCAGGTTGCTAAAATGCTCAAAGATTTGCAACGAAGAGAAGTTTTTAATGTTGCGAATGTGGCCCAAATTGATATAAACCCACAAGAGGGATTTGTGCTGTACAGCGATCCTTTTGGGGTGCCGATTCATGTTGGTAACCAGCACTTTAGTGAAAAAATTGATCGACTCGAACAGATTTTTTTAGATATTGAAAAACGATTACCAGTGTTGCAATACATTGATCTAAACGTACCCGATAAAGTAATTGTTAAATAGGTTCCAGTTGCTGATGAAAACAGTTAAACTCAACCAATTTTAACAAACTTCGATTTAAATTGATTCTAGCTTACAGCCTGTTATGGCGATGTAGAGTAGGGTCGTAGCGGTAGAATACGTCACGATGGGGAACCGTGGGAAGGATAGGAATGAGCAACCGCAAGGAAAACCTTATTGTTGGCCTTGATATTGGTACAACAAAGATTTGTACTATTATCGGAAGTATGACGGAATCAGGACTTGAAATTGTTGGTATCGGCACTAGCGTATCCAAAGGATTACGTAAAGGTGTTGTCATTAATATTGAAAGCACGGTTCAGTCAATTCGCAAGGCGCTCCAAGAGGCTGAATTGATGGCGGGATGCGAGATAAACTCGGTCTTTGCAGGGATTGCAGGTGCTCATATCACTGGTTTTAATTCGCAAGGTGTGATTGCGATAAAGAATCGTGAAGTGACTACCGAAGATATACAGCGCGTAATTGATGCGGCAAAGGCGATTGCTATCCCGATGGATCGTGAAGTGATCCATGTGTTACCGCAAGAATATATTATCGACGATCAAGATGGAATCATGGAGCCGCTTGGAATGAGCGGCGTTCGCCTTGAAGCCAAAGTGCATATTGTGACAGGTGCTGTTGCCAGCGCCCAAAATATTATAAAAAGCTGTAATAAGGCCAATGTTAATGTCGCCGATATTGTTTTAGAGCCACTGGCTTCTTCTGAATCGGTGTTATCGCTTGATGAAAAAGAGCTGGGCGTGGCTATTGTTGATATTGGCGGCGGGACCACCGATTTAGCCATTTTTGTCGATGGTGCGATCAAGCATACCTCGGTGTTGTCTTTGGGGGGGAATCACCTCACTAACGATATCGCAGTCGGTTTGCGCACCCCGATGGCTGAAGCGGAGCGGATCAAGCGCACCTATGGTAGCTGCTTAACCAGTGATATCAGTGCGGATGAAACCATTGAGGTGCCGTCGGTAGGTGGTCGTGAACCACGGATTTTATCACGCCAACTTCTAGCAGAGATTCTTGAGCCTCGGGTTGAAGAGATCTTCACCTTGGTGAACCGTGAGATTGTCCGCAGTGGTTATGAGGATCTAATTGCCTCAGGTGTTGTTATCACTGGGGGAACCAGTATTTTGCCGGGAATGCCAGAACTTGCTGAACAAATTTTTAATTTACCTGTTCGTCGTGGTTCGCCACAAGGAGTGGGCGGTTTAATTGATGTTGTTAATTCACCAATCTATGCAACGGGTGTTGGCCTTGTCATTTATGGCAGCAAAAATCAACAGTGCGAAAATTTCTCAATTGGTGAGGAAAAAGTATTTGATCGTGTTATGCGCCGAATGAAAGAGTGGTTTGGCGAGTTTTTTTAAAGGCTAGAAGCAATTATCGTTGTTGTTACAATACCGATGAAGCGAATAAACACAACCGTATCTGTTTACGGAGAAAATATTTACGGGATATTCACATGCAGGGGGAGTCATGTTTGAATTTGATGAATCGTTAGACCAAACGGCAAAGATTAAAGTGATCGGTGTCGGTGGTGGTGGCAGTAACGTCGTTGATGCGATGATTAATGCTGATATCACAGGGGTTGAGTTTATTGTAGCCAATACCGATGCGCAAGCGTTGAAGCGTAGCGTAGCACCGATGAAGGTTCAGATTGGTACTAAGTTGACCAAGGGGCTAGGTGCTGGTGCGAACCCTGAAACGGGACGTGAAGCTGCCATGGAGGATCGTGCTCGAATCAGTGAATTACTGGTGGGAGCTGATATGGTCTTTGTTGCTTGTGGTCTTGGTGGTGGTACTGGAACGGGTGCAGCCCCAATTATCGCTGAAGCAGCACGAGAGATTGGCGCATTAACGGTTGGTGTGGTCACCAAACCCTTTACTCGCGAAGGTCGTCAACGGCTTATCAAGGCTGAAGGTGGCGTTGAGGAACTCAAAAAAGTGGTTGATTCACTGATTGTGATCCCCAATGATCGACTTGTTGGTCTCGCTGGTAAAAATATGAGTATCCTCGATGCGTTTAGACCCGCAGACGATGTGCTGCGTCAAGCGGTTCAAGGGATCTCCGATCTGATCACCACCAGTGGCTTAATGAACGTTGACTTCGCCGATGTCAAATCGGTGATGAGTGAGCGTGGCATGGCGATGATGGGTATTGGTATTGCTGAAGGTGAGAAGCGTTCAAGTGAAGCCGCACAGCAAGCGATTAGTAGCCCGTTGCTGGAAGATATTGATATCTCTGGTGCCAAAGGGGTGCTGGTTAATATCTCTGGCTCAAGCAGCATGACCATGGAAGAGTTCGATGAAGCGTCACGCATTGTTCACGAAAAAGTCCACGAAGATGCCAATATTATCGTCGGTCTGGTTATCAACGAAGAGCTGGGTGAAAAAATAAAAATTACGGCGATTGCTACTGGCTTTGGTGATTCGTTTGAAAAGGATAAGCGTCACCTGAAAAACCTCAAGAGCGATGCCTCAAAACGGATTGGCTCAAAGGTTGACCTTGATGTGCCAACGATCATTCGCAACCAACAACGCGAAGCCACTCGTTCTATGCGTTCCAAGGGTAATGAGGATGACGAATATGACATCCCCACTTTTTTACGTAAGCGGCAGGATTAAGTACTCCAGACATCACCATGAATTTACTGCGTAGTTTTATAAGTAGATTTGGTGCTAAAGTTATCCAGTAAGCGGTCTCCGTCCGTGGTGCTGGATAGGTTGTACTGACAGGTGTCATGTATAACTCCCTCAGATCGGGGACCTTTATGGTCCCCGTTTCTTTTTGGAAAATAGGTGAGTCATGCCCCATCATTTGCGTGAAAAACGGCAACAGCGTCTTGCTGATGAGATTGGCTGTCAACCCAAGCCTTGGGGCGGACGACTCAGTGTCGCCTTAGTCTATCCAAACACCTATTACCACGCCATGAGTAATCTCGGTTTTCAGGCCGTCTATCAGCTTATTCAGCAGCGCGATGATTGCCTGTGTGAACGATTTTTTCTGCCAGATGCTGAAGATCTTGAACGCCATCACAAAATTAATACCCCTCTTGTGTCGCTGGAAACAGGGCGCACAATTGACTCCTTTGATGTCATCGCTTTTTCACTTTCATTTGAAAATGATTATATCAACCTCCCCATTCTCTTTGACTTGTTTCGTTTGCCATTATGGCGTCAGCATCGCAATCAAGGGCATCCTCTAGTCATCGCAGGTGGTATTTGTGCGCTGTTGAATCCGGAACCCATTGCTGAGTTTGTCGATCTGTTTGTTGTTGGCGAAGCGGAAGTGCTGCTAAATCCCCTATTCGATCAAGTATTGCTCGGTCATGAACGCAGTGAGTGCTTAGCTCGGCTTGCGCAACAAGCAGGTTATTATGTGCCGAGTCTGTATCATATTGACTATTCTGAAGATGGAACGCTTGCGTCTATCACGGCCAAGGATCAAAGCTGTTTGCCTGTTCAGAGACAATGGGTAAAGGATCTGAATACCACTCAGTGCCAAAGTTTGATCAAGACCCCGCACACCGCCTTTGGCACGATGGATCTTATCGAGGTGTCACGCGGTTGTTCGCGTGGGTGTCGGTTTTGTGCCACCGGATTTGCCTACCTTCCGCCACGAGAAAAAACAGCACAGTGTGTGATGGAACAATTGACACCCTGTTTGTCTGCTAGCAGTACCGCGGGATTAGTCGGTGCCGCGGTGTCGGATTATTCCTCTTTAGATGAGGTGACTGATCAGGTTATTGCCAGCGGTGCTGAGGTTTCTGTCGCCAGTTTACGCATCGATACCATGACCCGTGAACAGGTGAGAATACTAAAGAAATCTGGCCAGAAAACACTGGCTTTAGCCCCTGAAGCTGGGAGTCAGCGCTTACGTGATTTGGTTAATAAGCACCTCACCGAAGAGCAAATTGTTGGTGCGGTAAAAATTTTAGCCGATGAAGGTATCTTAAATTTAAAATTATATTTTTTGATCGGTTTACCCACTGAAACAAGTGACGACAATGAAGAACTCATTGCATTGGTCAGTAAAATTCGTTCCATTTGGGTCGAAGCTCAGCGGCCTCTCGGTCGTCTTGGAACGATCACGTTATCCGTCAATCCCTTTATCCCAAAACCGATGACACCGTTTCAGTGGGCTGGTATGGCTACCATTCCTGATTTAAAGCGGACTATTCAGTTTTTACGTAAACAGATTAACCGTATGCCTAATATGAAGATACAGGTTGAATCCGTTCGTAGCGCGCAACTGCAAGCCGTGTTGGCTCGTGGTGATCGGCGAATTGCAACTATATTGCCGCGTTTGGCACAGGGGGAAAATTTAAATAGTGCTTGCCGTAGTGAAGGAATTGATCCAAGTTTTTACGCACAACGCCAACGGACTCAGTTCGAAGTACTACCCTGGGATGTGATTAGCGCAGGAGTTGATAAGGAATATCTGTGGCGCGAATATCAAGCTGGACTCCATGAAACACTTTCGAGACCATGTCAAAAAGGTTGTGACCGTTGTGGTGTATGCTATGTGGGTGAAAAGGGAGAGAATTAATTGAGTTATAACACTTAGTATGAAGGGGAGATGAGATGAAAAAATCACTCGGTGCAAAGCCGATTGTCTATCCGACACCTGTATTCCTCGTTGGTAGTTATGATGAAAATGGTGTTGCAAACATGATGAATGCAGCTTGGGGTGGTTTGTGTAGCTCTAATCCGCCAAGTGTTGCGGTGTCAATTCGTCAAGAGCGGCATAGCTACGACAATATCATTCAGAAACAAGCCTTCACCATCAATATCCCTTCTACCAATCAAGCCAAAGTTGCCGATTATTTCGGTCTGGTTTCGGGTAAAAAATGTGACAAAGTGAAGCTCAGTGGTGTTGCCGTAGAGAGGGCTGAATTTGTTGACGCACCAATGTTAAAGGACTGTCCTCTCGTGTTGGAGTGCCGTCTTATCGCCACCCATGACCTCGGTGTCCACACCCAGTTTGTTGGTGAAATTATTGATGTAAAGATCGAGGAGGAGTGCCTCGATTCCGCTGGTCAACCTGATATACGTTTGGTTGACCCATTGTTGTTTGCGCCAGGTAATCGTGCATATTTTGCTATAGGTGATTTTGTTGGTCAGGCGTTTGCTGTTGGTAAAGATATTGCAGCCCATAATGGATTCGAATAATTAAACCAAAATATTATTGATCAGTGGGGTAATGGAGATGTTGTCCCCATTGATTGATTGTTATTGGGTCATATCCCTCAATTTAGGGTTGGGTTGTGACGTTTGTATCCAGCCAACAGGTAGAGAACCAACGGAGAGGAAGCGTTCGATGTCGGAAGTAAAAAAACGGGGCATTATTAGAAAGATTGTTCGTTTACTCACGTTTGTTGACCTGCCCATTCGGCGCAAGTTTACCCTGTTTGCTGTTGGCGTTCTCTTTTGGTTTGTTTTATTGACCAGCGTTTCATTCTACGTGCTAGTAGATGTCAATATTAAAACGGCTCAGGTGGTCGACAGCTTGCTGCCATATGAGTGGTTTGCTCAAGATACCCTGCGCAATGCCAACGAGGTCGATCACCTCATTGTCGATTTGATTCATGCTGAGAGTGAACAGATTATTACTCTAAAAGCAGAGCGGGTTAAATCGAACCTATTAGCAATTGATTCAAGTATTGATCAGCTAGAGGCACCACGAATGCAGTCGCCACTGCGTTTGATTTGGGATCGGTTATCAGAAGACGATTGGCTCGATCGACAGGGGAATCATGCTTATGTTGAGTTGGTAAAAGGGTCAACAGCATCATTGCTGAAAATAATCAATGAGATGACGTATCTCAAGCTCGATCAGGTTAAAAACAGTGCCGATAACAACTCTGCGATTGAGAGTCAACGTGGTCACTTTGGTGCCATTGAAGCCGAACTCAAAAGTGCATCAGTGGAATTTTTAGAATCGATCTCTCAACAAACGAATCAATATTCGACCAGTATCACCACCACCACTAGCTATGCTTTTTGGATGATCTTAACCGTATTAACGTTGGCCAGTGGTTTGTTGGCGGTATTTACCTTCTGGATATCTGATTCGATTGTAATGCCAGTTTCATCAATGATTACCAAAATTCATACGTTGGCAACGGGACATGTCGATCTGACCGATAAAATAGAGATCCGTTCTGAAGATGAGATCGGTGAAATGTCACAAGAGTTTAATGATCTCATGGATACCGTTCATGGTATGACGGTGTTTAAAAGCGTAATTGAAGAGGATGCCACCCTTGAAGATGTGTATTCACGCATGGGCGAAGCATTCAGCTGCAATGTCGACATCAATCAATATTGCATTTATGAAGTCAGCGGTGATTACAAAACAATGCAAGCGGTTTATCCCGTTGCCTTGTCTGAAAAAGAACTACAGTGTCATGCTGAGATCTTGACATCCTGCGATCTCTGTCGTGCGGTTAAAACCGGCCACCCCATCTCATCCCTCGCTTATGATCGAGTATGTAAGCAATTTATTGACGATCAAACCAAGGTTCATGTTTGTGTGCCGATGATCATAGGTGGTCATGCTGGCGGGGTGGTGCAGTTTGTTTTTGATAAAGTGGGTGAATTTGCACTGTCGCGCAATGAGATTGAACGCAAAATTGCTAAAGCCGAAGCTTATATCAAGCAGTCATTATCGGTGCTTGAAGCCAAAAGGTTGATGAACACCTTACGTGAATCCTCGTTACGCGACCCCATGACGGGGTTATTCAATCGCCGTTTTTTACAAGATCAGGCGGGGCATCTCATCGCTGGAAGTTTGCGGCGTAAAAAAGGGATTGGCTTGTTGATGTGCGATATTGATTTCTTTAAGCAGGTCAACGATCAGTATGGTCATGATGCTGGCGACGAAATTCTCAAAGGGACTTCAAAAATCATCAGCGATAGCGTGCGTGAATCTGACGTAGTGGTTCGCTTTGGCGGTGAAGAATTTTTGGTTATTATCACTGATATCGAACCGGGCGATGCGCTGGTTGTCGCGGAGAAAATCCGAACTAGTATTGAAGAAAAAGTGTTCCTCGTTGGCCCAGAAAAAGTGAAAAAGACCATCAGTATTGGGGTGAGTGAATTTCCTTTAGATTCCGATGGATTCTGGCAAACTATTAAGTATGCCGATGTTGCGCTGTATAATGCTAAGGACACTGGACGAAACAGGTCGATCCGCTTTGATGAGTCGATGTGGTCGGCAGATGAGTTTTAAACTGTAAAAGAGTTTGTTAAATAAGAAGCCCCGCCCAGATCACTGGGTGGGGCTTTTTCAGTTGATGTGTTAAATCATGTTGTAGATGTTCGTTAAATGAGTTGCATCGTTCCTGCGGGGCCGTGATCGACCTCACCAATGATAAACGCTTGATCACCCGCTTCTTGAAGTGCATTAAGCAGTTGATCCAGACGTTGCGCGGGAACTGAGATTAATAGGCCGCCCGATGTTTGTGGGTCACATAGCAGGTCGATAACGTGCTGTTGTTGCCCCTCTTCGCCACTGACGCGAGGTATGTAGTGACGGTGGTTACGGAAGCGACCCTCTGGAACAAGGCCGTTCTCAGCCATATCGATAGCATGGGGGTAGTCAGGCAAGCTGTCACCATGAATCGTGAGGCGCACTTGACTGGCATCGGCCATCTCTAAGGCGTGGCCGATCAATCCGAATCCGGTGATGTCGGTGCAGGCCGAAACACCAACTTTCAACATCGCTTCGGAGGCGTAGCGGTTGAGACGCTCCATCCCTTTTAGGGCGACATCAATCTGTTGCTCATTTAAAACCTTAGCCTTCAGCGACGTGGTTAATAGCCCGGTGCCGAGAGGTTTGGTGAGTACGAGTAGGTCACCTGGTTGGCAGCCGAGGGTGGTGATCATTCGGTCAGGGTGTGCCGTTCCAGTGATGGCGAGGCCGAATTTTGGCTCTTCATCTTCAATAGAGTGGCCACCAACAACTGTGGCCCCAGCTTCATGAACCTTATTGGTGCTACCACATAAAATTTGGGTTAAAATATCGATGTCCAGACAATTGGGGAAGCCGACCATATTCATAGCGGTGATCGGCTTGCCACCCATCGCATAGACATCAGAAAGGGCGTTGGATGCTGCTATTGCGCCAAATAGATACGGGTCATCAACCACTGGGGTAAAGAAGTCAATGGACTGCAGTAGTACCAATTCTGGCGTAATTTGATAGATCCCCGCGTCGGCGCACGGGATGTCGCGTGACAGGAGGTTAGGGTCATCATTTTGCGGTAGCTGGCACAGAACCTGTGCCAAGGTCTCAGGACCAAGTTTAGCCGCTCATCCAGCACTACGGGCCAGTTGGGTCAGGGTGATTTTTTCAGTACTCACGGAGTGTTCCTTCATAATTATTGAAATGATATTTTACGTTGTAGATTCGTTGACTTGTTGGCTATTGCGCTGAACTTGGTAGTTTCCACGCTTCGCGGGCATCGCCCTTACGCATGGTGTATTTTAAGGTATCAAAATACTCAAGCAGCGCCTGTACGGGTTTGCGAGCGCTGCCAATTAAATCACGATATTGCGCTAATGTCAGGCTCTGTTGCTTAGCAAAGTGATCAATTAATTGTTGTAGTGCGTGTTGATAGCAGCTGCGATGGAAAAATGTTTCCTCGTTAAGCTTGATCAGGATGTTGTTGAAGAACAGATAGCCGAGGCAATCTTCAATGGTCTTATCGTCAAGGCCAAGTGGTTCGAGCATTTCGCGGCGACCCTTCGCCACCACTCCAGCCTTGCGGTAGTTGACCTCAATTTTATCAAGAATCAGTTGCTGTTCAGCTGTGGGTTGAGGGACATAGCCCTCGACTTGCACCCATTCTCCTGCGCGTTGCAGCGCGGTATTGGCAAGCAGTTGATCGAAGGCTTTGCCGCTTAAGCGTTTCAATAACTTGGCTTTCAGGGTAGCGTGGGGCATGCCCGGCAGTAACGGATTTTGTTGATGGAATTCAGCAACACTTTCCAACAACCGTTCACTAAAGCTACGCATCACAGGCGCGGGCAACCACTGGTCGGCCAGTAAGCACACCTGTTTTTGTTGTTCGAGATCTTTCAGGTGATTGGTGATTTTTTCCCGTCCCATCCCTGATATCTGTTCAAGGTCCTTGATTCGCGCACATTGTAACTCGGTAAGCTTTTGCAATAGAAACGACCCTTCACCCGATTCAAGTTCCTCAAGTTGCTTGATCACTTCATCGCGAAAGCGTTTGTGCTTCACTGGTGCCGGGTCAACCACAATACCGCCGCCGATGGTAAACATCGGTGAGTATGAACGGATAATGAATCGGTCTTGACGGTGAGCAACAAGGGGCCGGTCGAGATGGATCTGTACCAATGCCGTTTCGCCCGCTTCCATCTGATCGCGATCGAGGAGGGCAATCAGGCCGACAACACGAGCGGTGCCCAAGTAGAAATGGACGGGGTCACGGAATTTTATCGTCCGTGGGGCATCGGCCAGTAAAGTAAGTCGGGCATCGATACGATTGGTTTGTTCAAAAATCGCTGGGGTGCCAATCACGCTGCCCCGTTGCAGGATGCTTCGCTCCAATCCTGCAAGGTTGAGAGCCACCCGTTGGCCGCAATAGGCCACCTGTTGTTTCTTGCCGTGGACCTGAATGTCACGAATCCGAACTTTTTCACCTGGTGGTAAAACTTCGACACTTTCACCGACATGGGCACTTCCTGTTAGCAAGGTGCCTGTCACCACAGTGCCAAAACCAGCAACGGAAAAATGGCGGTCAATGGGCAGGCGCATCGGGCCATCAGAATCGCGTTGAGGGATTTTGCTGCTCACCTCAACAATGGTTTGAATCAGTTCTGGAATCCCTTGACCTGTTATCGATGAAACGCGACAAAAGGGCGCATCTTTCAAAAAAGTTGTCGCAACCTCTTCTCTAATCTCCTCTTCAACTACATCGGCCCACTCTTCATCGGCAAGGTCGACTTTGGTCATAACGACGATGCCTCGTGGAATTTGCAGCAGATTGAGAATTTGCAGATGTTCGTGGGTTTGCGGCATCACCCCTTCATTGCAGTCGACAACAAGGAGAACGAGATCGATACCGCCGACACCAGCAAGCATGTTGTTGATGAACTTTTCGTGACCCGGAACATCGATAACGCCAGCTTGGTCGCCATTCGGCAATTCGAATGAGGCAAAGCCGAGATCAATTGAGATTCCCCGTTGTTGCTCCTCTTTCAGGCGATCTGTTTTTGCTCCCGTTAGAGCTTGAATGAGAGCTGTTTTTCCGTGATCAACGTGGCCGGCAGTGCCGATGATGATGTTTTTTGTCCGAGATGTTGACATGGTTAGTTACTTTTCTGTTGAAGACTACTGACAAGGGTCTCGATCACTGTGGCCTCCTGATTCGCTAGCACTGTGCGTAAGTTGATGATGACGCGGTCGTCTTGAATCCGTGCTACCACCGCTTGCTCTGCACTGCGTAAGCGGTTGGTAAGTTGATCAGGGGTGAGGTGTAGCGGCGTTAACGCCACAGCGGCCCCGGGGAGGTTAGTGATAGGTAGCGCACCACCGCCAACACATGAATCTTCACGAATTATTTCCACCGTGCAGGTTTGTGTTACCTGTTGCTGAAGTTGCTCTTTAAAGGTTTGGCTTCGTTGTTCGAGGCATTCAACAGACATGTTGAGCATTCGTAGCACGGGGATTTCATCAAGAGCCTGTTGTTCATCGAGGTAGTGGCTAAGGGTTGTCTCAAGTGCTGCTAGTGTCAGCTTGTCGATCCGTAATGCCCGGGCCAGAGGGTGATTACGTATTTTGTCTATCGCCCATTTCTTCCCCACAATGAGTCCCGCTTGAGGCCCGCCCAAGAGTTTATCGCCGCTAAAGGTCAATACGTCAATTCCTGCCGCCACCCCCTCTTTAACCGTTGGTTCTTTGGGGAGACCATAAGGGGAGAGGTCGAAAAGCATTCCACTGCCAAGATCTTCCATGACAGGGATTTTATGCTGCTTGCCTAAGGCCACCATATCAGCCGCAGGAACGGAATCGGTGAAACCAACAATTCGATAGTTGCTGGTATGTATTTTCAATAGCAATCCTGTGTTGTCGTTGATCGCCGTTTCATAATCGCCTAGGTGGGTTTTGTTGGTTGTGCCCACTTCACGCAGAAGGACGCCACCGGCTTCCATCACGTCAGGGATGCGGAATGCCCCACCAATTTCAACCAGTTCGCCACGGGAAACAATGGCTTCATCACCTTGTGCTAGAGCTGTTAACGCCAGCAAGACCGCGCCAGCATTATTATTGACAACGGCAGCCGCCTCTGCACCAGTAAGGCGGCAGAGTAGTGTGTCGATATGGCTGTAACGGTGACCGCGTTTACCCGTTTTGAGATTAAGCTCTAAGTTTGAGTACGATCTGGCGACGGTGTTTATCGATTGTAGCGCGGCTTCACTTAGTGGCGCGCGGCCGAGGTTGGTGTGCAGCAGGGTTCCTGTTGCGTTGATCACTTCACGCAGTGAGGGGTGTGCTTTTGCTGCCAAGCGTTGGCTGGCATCCGCAACAATCGAAGCCACCATGTCATCCTGTGGCGAATCTCCCTGTAGAATCTGTTTTCGACATGCATCGACGGCTTCTTGCGCAGCTTCCACTTTTAAGCAATGGGGACCAGAGGCCGCCGCAAGTTGTGGCTTGAGAAGAAGGCTGTCGATCGAAGGGAGTTTTTTGAGGTCATCAATTGATTTGTTCATGGAATATTTTGTCGCCATTGATAGGGTTGACAGGGTTTAATGTTTGAAAGTGTCAGTGGTGGCAATATTGTTGCATTTAAGAAGATGAATAGTACCATATCTTTGACAGAGGCAACAAGATGCATAACAGTGGTTTGACGAAGAATAAGAGAATCGTACTCTATTTAGTTGGCGCATTGCTCGTCCTTGCGGTAGGTGTCGGGGTGTTTTTTTTCTATGTGCCTTCTAGCGAAGCAACAAAATCCTCGCTACAGTGGGAACAGCGCGAGGTTGAGTTTTGGCAAATACAGACATTTGATCGTCGTTTCTGGCACAAGGATGCCAAGAAATATTGCCAACAACTGGAGCTTTCTAATCACTACGACTGGCGGTTGCCAACATTGCCAGAGTTGGAAAGTCTGTTAGAAATATCGGGCGGTCGACGGAAAAATACCGCTCGTGTTGAACGGGCTATTTACTGGACCTCTACGCCTTTTGACGGAGATCGTCGACGCTATTGGGCGTTGTCCTTTTTAAGCGATCAATCTGCAGCGATGGAGGTGCATAATTATAACGATGTTGTTTGTGTTCGCACTATTAATAAAAAAGTGTTATGAATATTTCAATCACATTGTATTAATATATGTTATGAGCTGCTGTTGCAGATTGAAAGTTTGATGAATGTCACTAGAGAACTATACAGGTAGTAACGAAAAAATCTTGCGCGATCTTTGCGATGATTTAATGCAATTAGTGGGCAAAGAGTTTTTTGCTGCACTGGTAACCAAACTGGCACGTGTGGCTGGGGCTGATTACGCCTTTATTGGTCAGTTCACGTCAGAAACCTGTGAAACTGTTCGTACTGTCGCCGTTTATGCCGATGGCGAAACCATTGATAATATAGAGTTTGGAATAGAAAACACCCCGTGCGAAGTGGTTATTAAAAATGGTTACCAGCGTTATCCCCATAGTGTTCTTGAACTTTTCCCTCTAGATCATCTCGCCATTCAACTTGATGTTGACAGTTATGTTGGCGTCCCTCTGATCGACTCATCTGGTACGGTTCTCGGTCCTTTGGCTATTTTCAGCCGCAAGCCGTTGCATAATTTATTGTTAATTGAAACAGCGTTGCATATGTTTGCGTTGCGAGCATCAGCTGAATTAGAGCGATTGACTCTAGAGAATAAACGTCAAGACGAACTCCATTTTTTGCAGAGCCTGTTGGATGCTGTCCCTAATCCTGTCTTTTATAAGGATAATAACGGGCGTAACTTGGGCTGCAATAAAAGCTATGAGGACATTGTTGGTTTGTCGCGTCAGGAGATGCTTGGCCGTACGGTGCAAGAGTTGTTGGTTGATCAGCGTTCAGAGGTAGGGCTTCAGGAAGACCGGCATGTGTTTGCAACCAAGCAGTCTCGTACCTACGAAAATCAATTAACTTGTCCAGATGGCAATACGCTAGATGTTCTCTTCAACAAGGCGCCACTCTTTAATCGTGATGGTGAGATGATGGGCCTTGTTGGCACAATCCAAGACATTACCTCGCTGAAACAGATAGAAACAGCCATGCAGTCGCTGGTTGAGAGTACGATTGGCCATACTGGTGCTGAGTGCTACAACCGCGTTGCTGAGCAATTGTGCCAGTGGTTTGGTGCTGATTGTGCCATTGTTGGCCGTATGTACGGTGACGGTAAGGTAACTTCTCTAGCGACATTGCGCGATGGAGACTTTCTTTCTGAATACAGCTTTGATATTGCAAAGACACCTTGCGAAAAGGTGATTAATGACGGCATGTGTCTTTTTTCTGACGGCCTGTACAATCACTTTCCAGATAGTTGTATTGTGCGTGATTTGGGAGCTGAGGGATATGTCGGTACACCAGTTCGCAGTCACGATGGGACAATTATTGGGGTGCTCAGTGTGCTGTCGCGTAGCCCCATAAAGAGTATGGGCCGCGCTAAAGATGTTTTAGCGATCATGGCGGCAAGGGTGAGTGCTGAAATTGAACGGGAGCAATCAGAGCATCAGTTACGCGAGAATGAAAGTCATCTTGAATATTTGGCCTACCATGATGTGTTAACAGAATTACCAAATCGCCAACTATTTCGTGATCGATTACAACACGCGATATCCATGGCACGTATGGCCAAGTCACAGGTGGCCGTTCTTTTTCTCGATTTAGATCGATTTAAGAAGATTAACGATTCACTGGGCCACGAATTTGGTGATCAGCTTCTGTGTGAAGTTGCCGAGCGTCTTAAAAAATGTGCGCGTGATGTGGATACTGTAGCCCGAATTAGTGGCGATGAGTTCGGGATCGTTCTCGATCAAATATCGAGCGTTGAAAATGTCATTTTAATTGCCGAAGAGATTCGCCGATCACTTGATAAGGTGATTGAGGTGGATGACTATAAGTTGTTTTTGACCGCGAGTCTTGGCATTAGTATGTACCCGCAAGACGGTAAAACCGTGGTCTCATTACTCCAGGGTGCCGATGCTGCCATGCATCAAGCAAAGCAGTTGGGTCGCGATAATTATCGTTTCTATACCTCGGGAGTCAATGAGCGTGCCAGTGAGTTATTGAGGCTTGAGGGGGCGTTACGTCAGGCAGTAGATCAGGATCGATTGGTTGTTCATTACCAACCACAAGTGGACTTGGAGACTGATAGCGTTGTTGGCGTTGAGGCACTGGTACGCTGGCTTCATCCTGAGCAGGGGATGATATCTCCCGCAGACTTTATCCCCCTCGCCGAGGAAACAGGATTAATTGTTTCAATTGGTGAATGGGTGTTGCGTAGTGCATGTTCGCAGTGCCAACAATGGCAAGATCAGGGTTATGAACCGATTCGGATCTCTGTTAACATGTCTGCGCGACAGTTTAATCAAAAAAATGTGGTCGCAATGGTGACGGAGGTCTTAGACCAAACGGGGCTTGATCCCCATTATCTTGATTTGGAAATCACCGAAAGTGTTTTGATGAATGATGTCAATAGTGCCATTGACACCATGACGCAACTACATGAGCTAGGTGTGCAACTTTCCATTGATGATTTCGGTACAGGATACTCATCGTTAGCCTATTTAAAAAGATTTCCGATCGATACGTTGAAAATCGATCAGTCCTTTGTTCGTGATGTGGTAACCGACTCCAATGATGCTGCG
>MAXR01000022.1 GCA_001751155.1 Desulfuromonadales bacterium C00003068
ATTAAGCACCGTTTTGTTGGCTTTGAACCCTATTGTGCGACAACCCGTGCCTACAACAACGCGTTGCATGAGCAGTTACCTCAATATGAGATCGAGTTGTGCCAATTTGCCCGGGTCGAATCGGATCAAGGGGCGATTAGTGCTTCTCAAGTACGTCAATTACTGGTGCAGCACTCTTTAGACAACTTGTCACAGCTAGTGCCTGAAACAACGCTAAACTTTTTAACTTCAAGTAAATTTTCTAAGCAGGTTCATTTAGATCCTGAATTTCGGAGGCATTAATGGAGATTCAATCAAAAGCAAGAGCAGGTACCATGCAATCGAGCGATATAATGGTTTTTGTTGAACCAGCAGATCAGTTAATTATTGAGATTGAATCGACGGTGCTCAAACAGTTTGAACACTTGATTCGCCAACGGATCGAACAGCAGTTGGCCACTTTGGAGGTCACTCAAGGCCTGATTCGGGTGAGTGATCGTGGTGCGTTGGATTATGCGATTGATGCACGTATTGAGACCGCCGTACGGCGATCGATGGAGGGATAGATGGATAACGCTTGGTATAAAGAGTGCTCAACAGGGCGCCGTTTTTTACTCAAAATATCCCCTGGCGAAAAGTTGGTCGAAAAGTTATTCGACTTTGCAGCGGAAACCGGTGTTAAAAATGCGGTGATCACATCGGCGGTGGGGTCAGTGACTGACGTTCGTATCCGTGGCATTAAAGCGGGGGCGAAACTTCCCATTTCTGCGCCACGTATGAATATTCATGAATTCGATGGCCCGTTTGAGATGTTGGGCTTAGAGGGCAATATTGTCCCTAATGATAAGGGCGAGAGTGATTGTCATCTGCATATCTTGATGTCGAAATCGACTGGCGAGGTACTGGGCGGGCATCTGTTTGATGCGCGGATATTTGCCAGTTGCGAAATTATGATTGAAGAATTCACTGTGACTGGTGTCGTTGAACGTCATCAGTCGAAAAGTGGTGGAATTTCAACCTTTTATTTGGGGGACAAAGATGAGTGATCCTGTCCTGAGTTTACGCCGTTCGTTGCTGTACGTGCCGGGAAATATGCCGTCGATGCTGCAAAATATCCCCGTATTTAATTGCGATACTGTCTTTATTGACCTTGAAGATGCGGTGCCGCTGAATGAAAAAGATGCCGCACGAAGCTTAGTGAGCAAGTTTGTCGCCTCCTATAAGGATCGTAATAAAGAGGTGTTTATTCGTATTAATGCTTTGGATACCGAATGGGGTTACGGCGACCTGCTGAGTGTGTTGCCATCACTACCTGATGGTATCCGGCTCCCCAAAGCCGATACTCCAGAGATTGTCGAGCGTCTCGATACCATGTTAACCGAAATGGAGGAGACGTTAGGGCTGAAGATTGGCACGTTTAAGATTATCCCCTCTATTGAAAGCGCTATGGGGGTGATTAACTGCATTAAAATTGCCCGCTGCTCATCGCGAGTGATTGCGTTGGCGTTTGGTGCCGAGGATTTTACCGCCGACATGGAGATTGAACGAACTAAAAAAGGTGATGAGCTGTTCAGTGCCCGTACTCGGGTGTTGTGGGCAGCCAAAGCAGCGGGAATTCAGGCGGTGGATACCATTTTTGCTGATGTTGGCGATATGGATAGTTTTCGCACCGAGGTTGAGTTAGTTAAGCGCCTTGGCTTTACCGGTAAATCGTTGGTTAATCCGCGTCAAGTAGATGTGGTTCATGAGGTGTTTGCCCCGAAACCAAAAGAGATCGAATACGCTAAACAGGTGATTGAAGCGATTATTCGCGCTCGTGAGATGGGTACGGGTGTTATTGCCCTCAATGGTAAAATGATTGATGCTCCAGTGGTCAAGCGTGCTGCCCGAGTGATTAAAACCGCCGTTTCTCAAGGTTTACTTGATTACGAGCTGGATGATGAGGTGATTTATGGTGCGAAATAGTCTGGGGCGGCTTGTCCCTGAAATCTTTAATAACCAAGCGCGGCGTCCGTATTGCGATCCGTTTTCCTTACAGCCTACAGGTCAGCGTGCTAGTCGCACCTTGCGCCGCGTGAATCCGGGTTTTAACAAAGTGTTGGCCAGTCTTAAAGACGCCATCATCGCCTCGGGACTGAAAGATGGCATGTGTATCTCGACTCATCATCATCTGCGCAATGGCGACATGTTATTGAACATGGTGGTGCGGGTGATCGATTCACTCGATATTCGCGATATCACCATCGCCTCAACATCGATCCATCCGGTGCACGCAGAGTTGATCCCGTACATCAAGAGTGGCACCATCCGTGGCTTTGAGTGTGGTGTGAATGGCTTAATTGGTGAGATGGCGAGCAAGGGTGAGATCAGCTGTCCGATCATCGTCCGTACCCATGGTGGCCGTGCTCGGGCCATGTCAACTGGCGAAGTAAAGGTGGATGTGGCATTCATTGCCGCGCCGCAGTGTGATCGTTATGGCAATATGAATGGCTACTACGGTCCTTCAGCCTGTGGCTCCCTCGGCTATGCTCATCTCGACGCTGAATATGCCCATTGTGTGATTGCGGTGACTGATAATTTACACGACTATCCCGTTTCGCCGATATCGATTGATCAAACTCAAGTGGATTATGTCGTACAGGTTGAAAAACTTGGCGATCCGAGCAAAATTGTTTCGACCACAACCCGTATCACCAAAGACCCTGTTGGGCTGATGATTGCCAAATATGCCAGTGAGGTGATTGAAACTGCTGGATTGATCAAAGATGGTTTCTCGTTTCAAACGGGTGCTGGTGGCACCAGTCTTGCGGTGGCCGATAATGTGCGTAAAAAGATGCTTGCTGCTGGGGTAAAGGGCAGTTTTGGCAGTGGTGGTATCACCAGTTATTTTGTCGATATGCTCGAACAAGGGCTATTTGATACGCTATTTGATGTGCAGTGCTTTGATCTTGAGGCGGTGAAGTCGATCGGCCGCAATATGAAGCATTTGGAGATCAGCGCCGATATGTATGCTAATCCATTTAATAGTGGTGCGGTAGTTAATCAACTCGATGCCGTTATTCTTGGTGCGACAGAGGTCGATGTTGATTTTAATGTCAATGTCAATACTGAGTCAAACGGCTACTTATTGCATAATACCGGTGGCCATAGCGATACCGCTGCTGGGGCCAAACTATCGATTATTACTGTCCCCTCGATTCGTGGCCGTTTGCCCATCGTTCGCGATGCCGTGACCACCATCACCACACCAGGTGAAACCGTTGATGTGATTGTGACTGAGCGGGGTATTGCGGTGAATGACCAACATCCCGAACTGAAAAAAGAGCTGATTAAGCGTAAATTGCCGGTGAAGGATATTCGCCAGCTGCAGCAAGAGATTGTTGCCATGACTGGCATCCCAAAACCATTGGAGTTTGAAGATGATATCGTTGCTGTTATCGAATATCGCGACGGAACCATTATTGACTGTGTCCGCCGAGTTAAAGAGTGATCTGCTCGCTGCACGTGATCTGCGTCAGCTTGACCTGAACTCTTTTATCAACACTGAGCATAATACGGTGATCATGATGGCGTTGAATATCCCCGGCCCAGATAAACTCCCGGCCGGGGGCGAAGCGTTGATGGCGTGGGGGCGTAGATGTGTTGAGGTGAAAACAGGTGCACACTGCGTGGTGACAAATCGTGATGCCGCAGGACTCTATATGTTGTTTGTCTGTGATTTGGCGCCGCAACGCTGCAAAGAGTTGGCCGTGAAGATCGAGGAGCAAACGCCTGCAGCGCGACTGTTGGATGTTGATATCTACACTAACGATGGTGATCAGTTGGGGCGTGCGAATTTAGGCTTTAAGGCGCGTAGGTGTTTACTCTGTGAGCGACCCGCTGTGGAATGTATGAGGACAGGAAATCATGAACCAGATGCTATCGTTCAATCTGCACAGCAGCGATTATCCACCTTTATCAACTAATGTCTTAGCACGGGCTTTTTGTGGCGGTGCGCTAAGCGAGCTGCAATTAACGCCCAAACCGGGACTGGTTGATCAGGATAATAGTGGTTCGCACCCTGATCTTAGTTTTGAGATTATGCAGCACTCGGTTCGTTTACTCGAACTATTTTATCGCGAGCTGTTATTGCTTGAAGTGCCAACGCTGAATATGATGGATCTTAAACGGATCGGAATTGCTGCCGAACAACGGATGCACCAGCAGTGTGGCAGTAACACCCATCGTGGTTATATTTTCCTCAGTGGTTTAACACTTCTTGCCGCGCGCAATCAGAGAGATGTGCGAGCTGAAATCGTACAGCTCGCTCAAATCTACTTTAACCATCAACTTGAATCGTCGCATGGCCAAGCGGTACGCCAGCGTTACGCTACCGGTGGTATTGTCGATGAATGTTTGCACGGTTTACCGGCAGTGTTTGACTACGCCTTACCAATTTACCACCATGCCATGGTTCAGGGTGACCCGCAGCGGGCAGCATTGATGATGATGGCAGGGCTGATGCAGGTCACGGAGGATACCACCAGCTACCACCGCTGTGGTAGCTCGGGACTTAAACAGATTCAAGCTGATGGGGCATATCTTGAAAAGTGTCTCAATGATGGGGTTGATGTCATCCTGTGGTTGCGCCAACGTAATGCCCTGTATCAGGAGATGAACCTAACGATGGGTGGGGTTGCCGACCTGATGGCATTAACTTTTGCGCTCTACGAATTAATTGTTACAGGTGTGTGTGATGTATCACCCTAATCAATAATAGGTGTGACTACTTAAGTATCTTTGGTGTTCAACGCAAGAAAACAAAAAGCGGGCCTGAATTCAAAGAGAATTCAGGCCCGCTGTGTTATGTCATGTGTTTACTGGTACGGGGAATTTTCCCCTCACTCTTATTTACTCTTTTCTGCCTTCTTAATTTTTTTCGCTTCCTTTTTTTCTTTCTTGCTCTTGGCAGGTTCTTTCTTATCTGATTTCTTAGTATCCATGCCTTTGCCCATTATCTTACTCCTTGAAGGTGTGAGTGTAACCTATAGGGATGTATGATATCACGCATGGCTGTGCAATGGGGTTATTCTCAATCTTCGCTGAAATTTCTTGTTGTTTTGTGGGTGATAAATTAGCTGGCCGATAGTATTGATTTTAAATCGCGCTGTAAACTTCTCTCTTACTCACCCCTTCAGCCTTGACGCGATCCAACATCAGGGCGAGGGCGGGCTTGACATTTTCGCGAATATCTCCAGCAACGATAATAAATAATACATCGTCACCAGGTATCATGAGGCCAGAACGAGCTTCAACGACTACCTTGAATATTCCTTCCATATTTTCAATCTCTTGACGAATTTGCTCGATTTTTTCGAGATCGGAAGCAACCTCCATTTGGCAAATGTTTGCGCCATCGGCACGTGACCAGCCGCGAACAATGCCATTATGAGCCAGCACCATTCCGACATTGTTAGCAAATTCGGGGTCTTTTTTCAGTTCTGCAATCGTTTTGGATATATCCATTGTGTACTCCTTGTTTATTTGGTCGGTTTAACCGCCAATTTTAGACATGTGTAGGTTGGGTAGATCACTGTTGTTCCAGCTCACCGTGTGTTGTTCTGGCTTTTGATCGACATTGGCAATAATCGCTTCTTTGAGGCCTGTTAAATCACCCCTATCAAGGTACGGCTTTAGATCCGTTTCCTGATCTGAAAACAAGCAATTTCGCAGAACTCCCGTCGAGCTAACTCGTAGGCGGTTACACGAAGAACAAAACGAACAAGAAAGGGCGGAGATAATACCAATGGTTCCCTTTCGCCCCCTTCATTCGATAATTTGTCGCTGGGCCTGCTAGTTGACTATGGCTGATCTCTTCGAGGGGGTAGAGCCTGTTTATCCGTTGATAGATCTCATCAGCACTCAGTCCGCGTTCATGCTTGCTGCCATCTGAATTAGGCATATATTCGATAAAGCGTACCGACCAGTTGTATTTCAATGTCAGCGCTGCGAAATCAGCAATCTCATCATCATTAACTCCCCTCATCACCACCATGTTCACCTTGAGAGGGATTGCCAATGTATCAGCAAGGACAAGTCCATCCCATACTGGTTTTAGGGCACCGATTCGGGTGATTCGGGCAAATCGATCGGCTTTCAAAGAATCTAAGCTAACATTTAAATAGTTAATCCCTAAATCACACAGCGGTTTGGCTGTTTGGAGAAGATTGAAACCATTGGTGGTAACAACAAGCTGTTTTAGACCATCAAGGTCGTTTAACCGTTGCATGAATGGCAGAATTCCTTTGCGAATCAACGGCTCACCACCGGTAAGGCGGATCTTCTCGATGCCGAGGGCTACCGCTGTTTCAGCAATGGAATAAAAATTTTCGTAACTCAAAATTTGCTGATGGCTACATTGATCAATCCCCTCAGCGGGCATACAGTAAATACAGCGAAAATTGCACCGATCCGTTACCGAAAGGCGTAGATAATTTATTTTGCGTTGATATCGATCAACAAGGGGCTGTTCCATGTTAAGTCGCCATGATATGGGGGATAGATAAAGTGAAAAGGTGAGAATCCGCTGTGTATCAATCAGAGTTGAATTTCAACAAATTCCATATCGAACAGGTCGATGGTTAACAAGNNCAGGCGGCGAGTAAGAGGCTCACCGATGTTAAGTAGGATCTTGGTTGTTTCAGTTATCTGAAGGGCAGCCACCAATGCTGGGGTAAAAGAGGGGTTACCCATCTCTTTCTCTACTCCTGTATGGTTCTCTTTGCCAACATAGAGCGTTTCGAGACTGTTGTCACCTGGTAACTGTGACGTCACCTGACCTGACCAACCGCCGATAGCACCATGCACCAATGGTAAGCTAAGATCTCGACATACGGCTGATAGCTCAAGGCGGACAACGATGCTGTCAAGGGCATCGACAACGATATCCGCACCAGATAGCAGCTTATTGCCATTATTGGAAGAAAAAGCAAGAACATGGGATGAAATCGTTACTGCTGGATTTAATTCGGCGAGCCGCTCGGCGGTGACTTCGGCCTTGTTGCGGCCGAGATTGTTGATGGTACAAAATGTCTGACGATTGAGATTGTGTTCTTCGAAAATATCGGGATCAATGATGGTGAGGTGGCCAACGCCAAGGCGTACCAACCCTTCAATAACATGTCCACCCAGTCCACCACAGCCGATGACAACAACGTGGCTGCAAAAAAGACGCAACTGATCTTCACAGGAGAGTACATTACGGTTACGTTGATAGCGTGCCGGTAATATCCCTTGCTTCAGGGCAAGACCTTCAATGACGGCGATACTGGTGTTGAAGGTATTTGCCGCTGCCACTTGATCGGCCCAGAGGAAGAGGCCATTGTACGTATTGTCTGCGATCCATTGATCAACTTCTGACATTCTAGCCGCCTCCAACCAGTGGGAAAATTCCAACAGAATCACCCTCAGTGAGGAGTTGATCTAGTTCGGCATGCCGATTGTTGATCATCAGTACCCCTAGCTCATCTGTTGGAATTCCAAGTTCAGCTAATATTTGGCGGGTCGATATGGGTTCAGCATAGTCGCGCTGCTCAATTTTAAAACGATCATTGCGAAACTGGGCAAACAGTTTGACTGTTACTGAAATCATAAAAACTCCGATAGGAGGTTGTCCGACAATAGGAGGCGTAGCGAGAAACCGGTTGAACGGTTTCGCAGTAGTCTCTTCTGTTGTCGGATAGCCTCCTAGTTTCTTAAAAAATCCGGGTGCACCCAAGGAGGGGGGAGAGTACACCCGGCAACAAATCATTCGTTTAATTTAGAAGTTCCAGAATTCGTCGATCTCAGAGTCGGTAAAGTCCCACACTGCATTGTGAGGTAATACTGGATCGCTCTTAAAAAATTCTGGTAAACGGTCCTCTTTATTGGAGAGACCCGCATCGAGATTAAATTGACGCTCAAGTTTAAGAACGCTTTTGCCCAACTCGGTCACATCATCACCAGAGAGTTCACAACCGAAACGGGCGTTAATCATATCAATCAGCGCTGGTAAGCACTCAGGGATATCTAACGCTGGGAAGGCGATAAATACGCACATTCCTGTCGAGTCAATCGCTGCGGTGGCAATTTGTAAATTGCGCGATAATTCAACCTGACCAACTTTTGATAATGGATCAACATGACCACCGATACCGAGAATATTGGTGGCAATCGTGTAGCCCGCGGTGTGGTCTGCACCCATAGTACTGGTGGCGTAGGTGATTCCAATTCCCTTAACGCTACGTGGGTCGTAAGCTGGGATGCCTTGATTTTTAACCACCGGTACACGAGTTACGCCGTAAACTTTTCCGACAATACCCGTTCCGCTACCAAGGATACGACCCAGCGGAGTTCCTTGACCAATCTCTTCACGTAACAGGCGCAGAATCCCTTGGCTATCACCAAACTCGAGAATACCAGCTTCCATGGCGACACCAAACATAACGACTGTTTCGATGGAATCTAGGCCGATATCGTCCATCAAGCTATCGGCTTCAGCAATGGCATCAAGGTCATTGATGCAACAGTTAGCACCCATACCCCAAATGGTTTCATATTCGAAGCCAGATGTAACATAGTTGCCATCTTTGTCGTTGTATACCTGTGAACATTGAATGATACACCCTTTATGACAGCCGTGCTTTGGTTTTCCACCGCGTGCAACAATGGTGTCATGCATGGTTTCGCCACTAATTTTGTCGTGATCGTCGAACTGGCCATACCTAAAGTTCTTCGTTGGTAAACCGCCGGCCTCATTGAGAATATTGACTAAGACATTGGTTCCATAGGTGCCCAACCCTTCACCTGCGACAGGGTGGTCCATTATTGATTTTGCGAATACACGTGATGCTGCTTTGAATTTATCTGAGTCCGCGAGTTGAAGCGGGCCGCAACCTTCAGCGTCAACAGTGATATATTTTATTTTTTTAGAGCCCATTACCGCACCCATGCCACCACGACCGTGACTACGGATTTTACCGTCGGGATCTTTTACTGAGATGTTCGCGGCGGCCATTTTTAATTCACCGGCAATACCGATGGTCATGACCCCGACCTTATCTCCTTTTTTAGCCATTTGATCTTCAATGACAGCAAAGTTACCTTTACCGATCAGTTCAGATTCTTCAGAAATTGTAACACTGTCTTTTGTCACATGCAGGCTGTAGAACTTATCTTCTTGAGGTAGTCCCTCAATGATCAGCGCTTTAATCCCCATGCGAGCAAATTGCTGAGCTGTTGTACCGCCAGAGTTACTCTCTTTAATACCACCAGTTAACGGACTTTTTGCACCACAGGACATCCGGCCAGATTGGGCCGCAGCGGTACCGCTAAGTAACCCGGGAGCGAAAACCAATTTATTATTGGGACCTAAAGCATGGCACGTAGGGATAACTTCACTCGCAACAATCGTAGAAGTGAGTGCTCTACCGCCTAGGCCTACCCATTCAAGGGGAACCTCTTCGGTAGTGGTGGTCAGGTCTGTCATGTTAACGCGGAAAATTTTATCCATGGTTTTCGTCTCCATTTCTTAGTTTGCACATCATTATAAAAACTCCACTCCCAAAAGAGACTGCTTAAAATACAGCCATCTCTATTGAGGACATCCTCGGTAGGGTAGGAGTTGTATTCGAAGTAATTAATCACCGTTTTTATGTTAACGATGACGCATAATCTACTATCGCAATGATCATACCAATCACTATAATAGGGAAACTTTTAAGCGATATGCCGTATACAACTTATTGATTCTTATTGGTTTATTGCATATTAGCAAAAGGATTCACTTTTGTCTGGCAGAAAAAACATATGTTCTATTATGAAACAACTGTCGCAGTTATGAACCTGAGGTCACCGTTTAACATGGGGGATTTATACCATCATATAGAGAGAATAAAGAGCTAAGCTAAACATCAAAAACAGGCTACTGAGGTCTAACCAACCCAATGATGAAACAACCGCTTTATCAGTCTGTTGAGCATGTTGTAGAATCTGATCCACGACCTGTTGAGCCGCTCTGCTGGTGTCGCTGCGATAATGCCAGTTCGCTCCTTGGGTTAACGCTGTAATGTGTTGTAATCGTGCGTCACTGGCTCGGGTTTGTAGGGTAATCCCTTGTTCATCGGTGTAAAATCCTTCAATGGTGGGAATCCCCGGTTTGCGAATTGGGATAAGAACCGATTCCTCGCTACCAACGCGCACGCTATAAACGGGTCGTTGTTTGGTCTTCGGTGATTGGAGGTGGTTCATCAGTTGTTCAAGTGTGTTTTCAGTATCTTCGCCATCAGTAATAAGTACCACCGCTTCATTGGCCTGAGAGCTGTCATCAGCCATCATGTTATCAGCCGTTGTCAGCGCCGCGACAAGGTCACTACCTGAATCGGTGAGACGCCCCATATCGGTATGGCGAAGGATATAGCGGATAAAACCATGGTCGCGTGTTGGTGGTACCACTTCCATACCGTCACGAGCAAAGAAGAACAATCCGACTCGTTCATTTTCCAGTTCATTGAGGAGATCATTGATAAACGAACGACCTAGGTTTAAACGATTTGCCAGACGCTGCGGCTCAGGGGATTCAAGTACATCTTCGGCTAGCATCGATTTGCTCACATCGAGGCCGATCACCAACGTCATCCGTTCATGAGTACTCTGCCCAGCCATAGACGGAACAGTCAAACCTGCTAACGCCAGCGGTAACACGATAAAAAGTGCCGCAATCAGTGCAAGGCGCAATTGACTGCGCCAGTGTAATCGTGCTCGCTGTCCAGACCAGAGCACACGAACACGTTGCCAGTAGCGTTCTGTCACTAGGGTGAGCAGCACCATTACGGGTAATGCGAGCAGCAATAATAGGTATGCAGGTTGGGTCCACTTCATCGCATCATCCGTTTATTTACGTACCCTTGTTTCAAGGGGAGCCCCTGGTGAATAGCCGCCGACATTAGGTACGACAGCTTGAAGTTGTCCGCGCATCTCCTCGACCGAATCGCCACCGAGCTGACGACCGACTACCACCGATTCTCCTGCGCCAACAATCAGTTCTAAATTCCAGCGTGGGATCATTCGTTGACTAGGTAGCACATCACTTTCATCAACGCTGCGGATCGACTGTTTAAAATCTTCCACCGCATCAGCGAGAAACGTTCGGCTTTTCTCGCTATCTTGTGAAAATTCAATCAAGCTATAGGCCATCATCACGGATACGGCACCGCGTAAATTATAGATGGGCCAATGGTGGTCATTATTCTTAGCTTCGTTACCATCGCCGTAGCGCAATTGCTTATCGCAGCGAGCGCGTAGTTGCAGTAATGATTGATGAACATCGTTACGCAGGCTATCAAGATCGCTCGAAACATAGCGGTTTTCTGCCCCAGCAACTAATTTGTCGAAATGGGTTAAAGCATCTAGCCACTGATGGTAGAGAATAAGATAATCAAGCGATGGTACCGCTAATTGGAGGTGTTGCGCCCGCTGTTGCAATATGGTCAACTCAGAGAGTTCGACGCCTTGCCCGTTCTGCTCTTCGTTCTGCTGCACTTGTGCCAGTTGCTGATAAAACTGTTGCTCATTTTCATGACGCTGGCTCGCGCGCTGATAACTGATGGCACCATCAATAGCGACGACCAAACAGGCGGACAGTAATAGCCAGAATAGGGCAGAGGTTAATGCCGATCTGTTTTTGTTCGTTGATTTCGGTTTAGTCATAATTTCACCTTTGTTTCTGTAACGACACTTTAGAGTCGGCGTAACGGTGGCACGTTACGTAATAGCACATGGATTAAAACCAGCAACCAGCCAGCAATGGCAAAAAATGGCCGAGTGGAGCGGGTCACCTGTGTGACTCGGGTCAGATTGTGGTTGCTTTCGAGGTTATCGATCTCCTGATAGACCTCGTGAATCGTTTGTTGCTGAAGCGATTTTGCGGTAACAAAAATACGGCCAATATCACGACCAACATCGTCCATGGCGCGCTGAACAGCTGTATCCACTTCACCACCAACTGAGATGATGTAGAAGCGGATACCGAGAGCTTTCATCAACTCAATCACATTGACGAGGTTGGGAACCTTGCCCTTACGTTTATGAGCGCGCAACGTCGGTTCAATGCGGCCATCGGTAAACAGAATCACCGCCTTGCCGGTACCAAATTGCTGCTGGTGCAGTTTGTCTGGCACGTCGAGCAGTCCGCCTGGTGCTCCGAGGAGAAAGTTGCGTAGGGCGGAAATCTCGTCCAGACTTAGACGACTTTTTTCTGGCAGCATGGAAAAGAACGCCGATAACGCCAGCCACACCGCTTCCGAAGCATTGGTGCCACCACCAGAGGTGAGCTGACGGTAGATGGGAGTATGGTTTTTGCGCCGCAACAGTTCAATTTTCTTGCGTAGCAGGCGGCGATCAAACGTCAACGGTGCTAAGAGTTTTGGCGTGCTGGAAAACGCGACCAGTCCGATGTAGTCTTCAACGCCTCGAATATCGATAAAACTCTCAATGCCATCGAGTGCCAAATCGTCGAGCGTTTGGTCGGAGAAGCGGTTAATGGGTCGTTGCATCGAACCAGACATGTCCAAGGTGAGGAAGATCCACTTCGACTCGATAAACTCTTCCACTTCCTGACGGGCATAACTGATATCGACGATGCTTAACACCAAACACAAATACGCAGCAACAAATAGCAGGGTTTCGTAATGGCGAACGAATGAGGTTGGAGCGATCGTTTCAAAACGACTATCGACGCGTGAAAACGGTATCGTTTCGCGCCAGCGCAGGCCTGCAAGCACAATCAATGGCAGCAGCCCTAGCAGCAGAAATGCCCAAGGGTATGTCAGTTCCAACGAGGTAAACATTACGGATTAGGCACCGTGCTGTTACGGTTGAGTGACTCAGCTGAGCGATGTTTTTCAAGGGTCAACGTTAATTGTGCAACCTGTTCGAGTAATTCATTCGTTTCGACCTGACTAACTGTTTTCGCCAAAGAGTTGTCGAGATGTTGAAGCGTCTGCTGGACCAGTAACCGATATTCGGCGTTGAGATAGGGCTGTAAGTTATTGAAAAAGTGTTGGCTGCCTCCACCCGTAGTGAGACCCTCAGCACCAGCCCAGTCGATGAGATAATAACGCAGCGCCTGACCAACTCGTGCTAAAGATTGTGGCGGCTCAAGTGTCTGTTGCAACTGCTGTAATGCTGTTGTTTCGACCACCACTGTTTGTGGTTGTTGTTGCCGATGCTGCCATTGTCGCCGCAATATCACACCCACACCACTAACAAACAGTACCATCGCGATCAGCGCTCGCAACAGAGTAGAGCGAGGTGGTTGTGAATCATTTTTAGCCGCAACCAGCTGATCTAATTGAGCCGGAACCTGCAGGCGGTAATCACCTTCGGCATCAGGAACTAGTGCTGCCATGCGCACGCTGATTGCTGGGGTAGTGATACGGTGAACTTGGCTGGCATCGCCACTTTCGTTACGGTAAAAAACAGGGATGCGCGGTAACTCAAATTCGCCACTGGCGTAAAGATACAATCGACCTCGGAGTTGAATTGGACTGCGGCGAATGTCCACAGCACTGAGCGGCGTATCGTACTCAATAGCAAACAGATTGCGGAAAACCTGCGCTGGTTTAAGGTTGAGGTTAGCTAGAGTTCCGAGTTCGATCCTTATATCATCGTTAAAATGGATATCGAGGCTGAATGGTATCGCTGCACCAGCGACAGCACCCGGGCTGGCGAGGCTGAAGTTCACAGCAATTGGCGCTTCGACCGCTAGAAGTTTAGGGGTTGCGTGCACCACCTGAACATCTTCTGCTAGGCGATTGGCTGCCTGCCAAGTCGACATGTGACAGGGATCAATTTGAATAACCTCTTCGCGGCCCGTTAAGTCTGCGGAATAATCAATTGCTCCGATTGATTGGAGTAGTTGCTGACGCCGTTGCGGGCGAATCTGACTTTTCCAGCGCACACTGATCCGTTCACCGAGAATCTGGGTTTGCCCATCTATGATCAAGGCCGGTAAAATATAGCGAATCGTCGAATCGTCACTAGCGAGAATGGTATTGATCACCCCATTACGATGGGTCGCTTTAAAACGGTAGAGGCCTAAGTCTGGCTGGGCTGGATTATAAATGACATCGACCAACGCTTCGCCGTAGCGCTGGTTAAATTCGACCATCACCTCTGGCATATCACTGCCTGTCGCAAATACTGCTGTAAAGCGCACCGCTAACCAGTTGTTGTCAATGGTTGGCACCACTGGTTGCCCCTCAGTATCATAAAACCACAGTTCCGCTAGATTCTCCTGCCATACGTGACGCAGCTGATTGCTTTGCGCGACTAGAGGTGATGTTGGCGATGATGGTGATATTTGTGAAGGTGGGGTGGGTTGCTTACACAGCGGAGTTGCTGCTGTGGCTGAACCACAGAATATGGCAACACTGAGCACCAAACAGCCAATAAAGGTGGCACCATGCTTGCCGCCAAGCTTGGCAATGTGCGTCGAGTTGGTGGGGTTAGCAACGTTTTTGAAGCGTGTCATTGAGATAAAATGGATCAAAGCGTCCATGGTGTTTCTCCGTCATCGTGAATAAATAATTCGCTCAGCGTCTTGAGGCCACTCGGCGAACAAATAGATTGTTGATCTTTTGTTGAACATCGCCTGCGCTCACGTCGATCAGCAACGAACTGACTCCGCTGTGATCTAAACTCTGTGCCGTCTGCTGTCGATGTTGCTGCTGTAATCGGTCATAATCACGCCAGCGATTGAGGTCGATAGAACAGGTCTGGCCACTTTCCACATCTTTAATTGAAAACTGACCACCACGAAAACCTTGATGGTTAACCTCGACTCCACTGAGGAGATGGAGTGCTACCAACTCGTGAGCGGGAATTTTTTGGCGTCCCGTTGCTTCAGTGACCCCTTGTAATTCATCTAAATTATGTTGGAAGTCGGATAAAATGATACCGAGACAACTGGGTAGTTTCTGTTTCATAAACCGTAGTGCTGGCCGCAAACAGGTGCGGCGTACGTCAGCACAGTGAGTCATCGATAATTGTTTGGCAATGCGCTGGACCTGGCGAGGATCGGCACTGGGGGGCAGATAATGCTCCACTCCCTGGGCGTACAACAAGAGGCCACAACGATTATTCTCCTGTATTGCCGCCTGAGCCATGGAGAGTGCAATGTCACGCTGCATCTCTCGTTTACCACCTTGTTGCATTGATGGACTGATATCACAGATCAGCATGAGAGTGTAGGCCGCGTCACGAGCAAATTCGCGTACATAAAGGTTTCCCGTACGCGCCCGTGCCTTCCAATCGATATGACGAAAGCTGTCGCCCCGCTCATAGGGGCGTAGTGACCACAACTCGTAGCCAACGCCCTTATTTAGTCCTGTCCAATCACCACTGGTTTCTTCACGTGGTGGATATTTTAGCTGCAGGTTTAAAAGATATTTTGGTTTCATCTTTGCCCCGCTAAAGGTTACAGAGCACGTGAATGATTCGAGTGATCGATCACATCTGCTACAGCGAAGGGGGAAACCGTCGCCACCACGGCTTGGAGGATATCGCTCTCACACACTCCTTCAAGAATGGCGGCATCGCTTAATATCAGACGATGACCGAGTACTGGAACAATGCACGCATCGACATCATCAAAACTGACATAGTTGCGGCGCTGTAAAAATGCGTAACTTTTGCAGTAAGCGACCAAATGTTCCGCTGCACGTGGCGAATTACCGACCTGTACATAACATGACACCATGCTCGGTGCCGTGCTATTTTCAGGACGCGTGCGCTGGCAGATGGTTAAAATGTAGTGAATCACCTCTTTAGTGAGTGAAACGTTGTTGGCCACATAGTCCTGAATAAATACTGCTTGTTCTGGTTGCAAGATTTTCTCTAACGACTGATCGCCAGCCTGAATTCCTTGACCACGGCTGGTTAGCAACGCCGCTTCGTGGTGTGACTGAGGGTAAGTGATGGTTATTTTGGCCATGAAACGATCAAGCTGAGCCTCAGACAGGGGATAGGTTCCCAGCTGCTCAACGGGATTTTGGGTTGCTAGCACCATAAACAGTTCGGGGAGCGGATAGTTATCGCTATCGACACTTACTGCTTGTTCTTGCATCGCTTCGAGCAGTGCAGATTGAACCTTGGGCGAGGCCCGGTTGATCTCATCGGCAAGTAAGATGTTGCAAAACACCGGACCCGCATGGAAAACAAAGGTACTCTGGCTTTCATCGTAAACCATGGTGCCTGTGACATCGCTGGGTAACTTATCGGGGGTAAACTGAATGCGGTGATAATCACCACCGATGGTTCGCGAAAAAGTTGCCACGGCCAGACTTTTTGCTAAGCCGGGAACCCCTTCAAGTAAAATATGTCCACGCGATAGCATGGCGCACAGAATCGCTTCCACCATTGGTTGTTGACCGACAATCACCGTCGCAATCTGTTGACGAATCTGCTCTAACTGGGTGTAATACGTTGCCGCTGTGGCGTCCAGTTGCTCTGATTGATGAGATTGTATCTCTGACATCAAATTCCATCCTTCACGCTTTAAGTTGACCGTTTCAATTTCGGCCCTTAGACAGGTTCGCCACGTTGCCAACAACGCGCTAGAAATAGATAAACTTCTTGCGATCTCGAATGATCAAATAGAGGAAAAATGGTCCTCCAAGCAGGGCGGTTAGTACGCCGATTCGTAAACCACCACTGGCGACAATTCGTACCAAGCAATCCGCGTAAACCACCATCACTGAGCCGAGCAAACCTGATGCTGGCAACAAAATTCGGTTGTCAGAGCCAACGAAGCTACGCATCATGTGTGGGGCAATCAAGCCGACAAAGCCAATGCCACCCGCCACAGCNNCCCGCCACAGCAATGGCACCACCGGTAAGCAGAGCTGAAAAAAACAGTAAAAAATTACGCGACAGGCCGACGTTAACACCAAAATTTCGCGCCTGCTCTTCACTGACCATAATGATGTTCAGATCGCGAGCAAACAGCAGTGAACCGAGTAGGGCGACCACTGCTATGACCGCAATGATCAGTACATGTTCCCATGAACGGTTGTTTAAATCGCCCATCAGCCAGCTCACCACTTTACGCGCCATATCGAACTGTTCAGTGGATAAGATAATCACCACCGAGGTCATCGCAGTAAAAATGGCGTTAAATGCGATTCCGCCTAACAACAGAGTGTAGCGGGATGTCAGACCACCCGTGGTGGCAATGCCGAGCACCACCAGTAGCGACAAGAAAGCCATCGCCACTGAAAATAGTGGCACCACATAGATACTTCCTGAAGCCAAACCTAAATATATTGCTAATACGGCACCAAGAGCAGCGCCAGAGCTAGTGCCGATAATTCCCGGACTGGCCATTGGGTTTTTGAAAATCCCCTGCATGATCGCTCCAGCACAGCCGAGGGAAAATCCGACCAGTACGCCGGTAAGGGTGCGTGGAATTCGTCCATACCAGATGATCGCCGTAGCTGGGTCGCTGCTGGGGGTAGATGCTCCGAACAGCATTTCGTACGTAATGCGAACAATTTTAGCGAGTGAAATCTCCCACGGGCCAATGGTTACAGATAACAAAACACCGAACCCCAGAACCACGAGCACCACTAAAAGTGAAGCCACCGTCCGTAGCCGTTCATTTTGCCAGAAACGGCTACTTTTCATAGAGAACGCCTCCCAGATAATTGAGACTTGCAACGGTGTACTGGGAAGAAGCCATCAAATAAACGCTGGGGATGGTACGGATGTTTTTATTCTGAACAGCTTTGGCGCTAGCGAGAATCGGCTGACCGAGTAAGTGCTTATCGAGACCACTGTCTTCAGGAATGATGATAATATCGGGATCCCACATGAGTACTGTTTCGTAACCAATTTGCTTGAAAAATTTAATGCCATTTTTGGTTGCCACGTTTTCGATCCCTAGGGTGTTGCACAGCGAATCAAAGGTGCTATTCGCGCCAGCAACAAATCCCATACGATCATAATAGAGTACCCGCACTGGTTTTCCGTCTAAGCGCTGCTTGACGATCTGTTGAATCTTGGCGACGCTGTTTTGCATGGTTGTCACTAAATGCCCAGCGCTGGCTTCGGCATCAACCAACGTGCCAATGAAACTTATTTGACGTTCGATTGAGGGTATATCACCAAAAAAACCCATCTCAACAAATGGGATATGCGACAGCGTCAGCCGGTTTTTAAACGAAGGTGAGGAGTAGTAGGTGGTCAGCACCAAGTCAGGACACTGGCCAATAACAATTTCAGCATCTTCGCGGCCATAAGTTGGTACCGAATCTGGTAGTTGGTTGGCTAAAAATGAGTAACTGGGGTTACGACAACTTTCGTGAACTGAAGCGATCCGTTCATGTTCTGTGATCGCCCATAACACTTCAGTCAGGCCAACAGCATGGGGAATGATGCGTTGAGGTTTATGATCGACCGTGAGTGTGACCTGTTCATTGGTTAGGCTATCATCGACAACGTTCCAGCGTTGATGGTTGTACTCTAGCAAACGTGGATAGTGTTGAACATTGTGCTCTGGCTGATGGGCATCACTCAAATCAGCTAAAAGTTGTTCCATATTGATGGGGAAATCGGGGGCAGTATCAGCTGCCATTGCCGTCATGGTTAACGATGGCGCGCCGACAAGCAGCACAATCATTAGGCACAAGCCAACAAATAGTCCTTTATTGTGCGTAGAACAACAATGATGTGCCATGTGCTGTTGTGCTTTCCTCAATTTCGACATTGAAGACCTCCCGAATATGTTCTGAGCTAAATGCCTGTTCGGCGCAGCCCTGATAGTATAGTTGACCTTGGCGTAGCATCGTCAAGGTGTCGCAATGGCGGCGAGCCAAGTCGAGATCGTGGATGTTCATCAAGATGGTCTTGCCCTGTTTTTTGAGTAGACCTAACAGTTCCATGATTTGCAACTTGTGCTGGATATCCAGTGCGCTGGTTGGTTCATCGAGTAAAATGATTGGTGCTTCAGTCACCAAGGCCCGAGCGATGCTAACCAGTTGGCTTTCACCGCCAGAAAGTTGATTGATATACCGATCACGAAAGTGGTCTGTATCCGTTACACGCAGGGCTTGATCAATGATCTCAATATCGTGATTTTGTAACCATTGTAGGCGATGAAGATGGGGATGACGACCCATCGACACAAAATCGAATACCCGAATTGAAAAATCAATCCGCGATTCCTGTGGTACCAGTGTGACCAGTTGACTTAACTCACGACGGCTGATTTGCCGTTGGTCACGACCTGCTATGTGCACTGTTCCGCTGTTGGCTTGCCATATCCGGCAGATTGTCCGCATCAGTGTCGATTTTCCGGCACCATTGGGGCCGACAATGCCATGTATCTGTCCTGGCTCAAAATCAGCGTTGATATTGTCCAAGATTTTCTTGGAGCCAATGCTATAACACAAATTACGTATCTGAACGATGGAATCGCTCATACTTAACTCAGCTCCTGCTGGCGCAATCGTAACCGCCAAGCCAGCGGTAACGCAAACTTAGATGGTAACGCTACAACAAATGCTGCACCAACAATGGTGAACATCAGTGGACCATCTAATTCGACACCCGACAAGCCAGAAATTGCCGTGGTTCCCCACAACATTACCATACTTGTCACCAGATGGATATTCTGTGACATGGCATGAATACCCCAGAAGTTTTGGGCAAGGCGTGAATGAGACTGATTGCGTAGTTTTATTTCGATCAACTTAAACCACAGCCGACCTTCAACAATTTGAGCGGCACCACTGCACACGTGATGGAGGAGGTAGAGCAGGATCAAAACATACTTACCATAACTGTTGCCACTAAAAAAATTCTCGAATATCGGTGGGTAGCATAGGACTAAAAATAGGATTCCTAGGGATTCACCGAAGGCCACAAACACCATGCCGCGCACCAAACTACGCAACTGAATAAAGCTGTTAGAGATGGTTTCGATATGATCAATAAAGCTCGAAATACGGGCGTTGCTGATCACCACAATCGCTGGGTAGATATACTTAGTCAATACCCCCATGATCGCGGCAACTTTGTATTGACTCTCGGCCATACTGAACATGCTGTAAAGAATCGCCCCTTCGAGGATACTTTTAGCGATGTTGAACAGCAAGGTTCCTAATTCACCGTAGCGATAAAAAGGAACCGTTACTAAGGCGTGAAGCCATAGCTGGATTTTGTGAATGAGATCACCTGTTAAGGACAGGCGTGCAGGTTGAGAAGGGGAAGAACCAGCAGAGGTCTCTGACATAAATAAACCTTCCTTGCGCGGGATAAAGAAGACGGTTAATTCATCCACGAGACTGTTGAATAGTGCAGTCTGCAACTGCATTGTTCGACAAGCTCCTAGTGATAAAAAAAGGGGGTAGGGCCAAATGGTTCTTTTTCTTAGAACCTTTGGTCAGCCGGAAAGAAGCTCCGGCTGACCAAATTCTGTAGAACGATTTACATTTTTTTCATCAGTGCTACGGTTTCACGCGCAGCATCTTTAGGGTTCAGACCTGTGTCAGAGATGCCGGAAACAACCTTAACCGAGTCGTGATCCATTGTGCCAGCCTTACACCAGACATTTTGACCACCATTAGCGATATAGGCAGAGAATGCGTGGTGACCAGAACCTGGACGCTCGCCAATGATGTGAACAACCATACCGGCCTCACCACAGTTGGTAAAGATGTTCTCGCCAACCTGATAACCCGCACGAACACGGCCACCGGTAATGACGATATTTTCCTTAGCAACGCTAAAACCTGCAGCCTTGAGAAGCTTACGCATCTCTTGGAGGTATGGTGTCAAGTGACCTTCATCCATAACAGCTTTAGAATTGAGACCGTCAGAGATAGCAAACACGACATCAGGAGAGTTGTTACCCCAGCTGTTGCGAAGCTTACCGAGGGTGGCAACCGCTTCCTTGCTGAGGATTTCACCTTTTGATGGTGCAGAGATGTAATCTTCGCGATCATGAACAGTGGTCTTGATCGATACAGCATTAGGGATTGAAGCGATAAAGTCTTCTGACATTTCTGTCCATAGACTTACCTTGGCATCATCGTAAACAGCGTGAACTTCTTTATCCAATTCAGGATTAAGGTCCCAAATGTTTTCACCGTAACCCATAGCTAAATCAACACCATGGCTTAATACTGTGTCGATTTCAGTCTGTGCTTCGGCATAGATAGCTTGTTGGCTACGAGTGTCGCCTTTTGCCAGTTGGAACTGATAATAAACCCACTTAATGTCGCCAAAGTACTTAGTAGGCTTGCCATCAGCATCAATGACTTGGATTTTCTTGAAAAAGTCCCAAATTGGATCATTTACTTTAAAGTCAAACTGCTCACGTAAACGAACATGATCTTGGTACTGAGTTGTCAAGTAGCTAAGCATTGGATCGTTACGAGTTGGCAGTGCCATCAGGTATGCTGGGTTCGCTGGAGCAATCTGATCTTGACACCAAGCAAGATCATCCAATGTTACAGGCATGTGCAATGTAGAGCAGATATCGAGACCTAAGTTCAGGCCGTGCAATTTACCCATAGCGATATCTTCGAGGCAGCAACGAACGAGCTGCTCACGAGTTTTGAAAACCTCAGGACCAATAAATCCAGCAACGTCATTGAGGTGAACCCAAGCGCCCTGACCGTCGGTTTGACCGGCAGCAACATACTGAGCAAGAGCACGGGCAAAGCCGTACTTACGTGATTCATGAACCACCATGTCGAAACCGTGGCCATGACCGTTAGTGAAGTCAGCGCCTTGACCTGTTTCAAAGTACAGGCCATATTTACCTTTACGGCCCTTGGCGTAATCGACCATCCCTTGAACTGTGAGGCCAAAGGTTTTGTTAGCACTTTCAGTGCCAGCTAAAGATTGGAACCACAATGCGGTTGAACCGGGGTGGCTCTTTTCGATTGCTGCTTGAACGTCGATATGTACCAGAACACACCAAGGCATGTCTTTTTCAAGACCAAAAGTGGTCAGCATATCTTTGAGTTGAAGCTCAACCTTGAGAACAGATTCTTCAGTACTGTCAACAGGGTTGGTGCCTAATAGTTGGTCGCCAACAGCGAAAGCCCACGCATTGAGAACTTGCCATTTGATATCAAGAGGATCATCAGTTGGTGAGTTAGGCTGAACACGAGCACCTAAATAACCTTTTGCACCGAGATTACTGCCAGGAAGGGCAATAAATACCTTTTGACCAAAAGCAATCAGCTCTTGGTTGGACATCAGCTTAACAACACAACCAATGGCATCACTATCAAGGCCGTACATGATGCTCTTAATTGCAGCTTCGTCGCTTGAGAGTAGAAATGTTTTCAGCTCACCAATGGTCCAACCTTTAACTTGTTGATACTGAGCGAGATCAATCGTTTCCCAGATCAACTTTTGCACGCCATCTTCAAACATCACGGAATCATGAATAAAGCTGATTTGTGTGTTAGCGAGCAACTTACGGGCATTCTCACGAGAAAGCTCGTTGTCAGCGGCGACACCGATAGTCTCATCGCCCTCTTTAAATGCATTCGCTGCACCAACAATTTGCTTGTAAAGTGTGTAGTCCAAGGTGCCCTTGGTGCGCGTCACATATTGACCCACATCTTCGCCCGCCTTAATAGTCGGGATGGAAACGGCACCAGCAAAGCCAGCTACGAGCAGTACTAGGCTCATTGCTCCGCCAATTGCTAGTCTAGATATCTTTACCATTGGTTCTACCTCCTTGAGGTTATTTGGTAGGATTGCGGTCTTTCCCCACCATGCGATCTGTAATACCAGAAACGGAGGATCCGCGATCCCCGGCTGATTAAAATAATCGCCTAACGTCCTTTGGTCGCCGTTTCCCACATCTCGTTAAATGCTTTTTCAGTCTCTGGGCTCATAACGCGCCACAAAGCAACCGTTTTAAAGTACTCGTTATCACCTACGTGGAACATTGCTTTTTCTTTAGCGTTTAACAGATCTCCAACACTGACTACCGCTGGGCTTACCCCTTGGCTTTTGACTACATCAGCTTGATTCTCAGGATTTAACATGAAATTGATCCACTCTTCAGCGAGTCGTTTGGTCAAACCTTCAGCGGCGCTGGTGATATACCATGCATCAACCCAAGCGGTTCCGCCCTCTTTAGGTGTTGCNNGTTGCGATCAACCAGTTACCACCATCAAGGTTTGCGTGTTGTGCTGCAAAACCCCAGGTAGTCGCTAAAGATAGAGTTGGAAAACCTTTAGGATCTGCGGCGCCATCCCAAAGAGTCTTCGCATTCTGACCAAGTACATTCAGTTTGGTTTGAATTTTAGCCCGATCTAGTTTGTCGATATCAAAAATTTCATCATAGCTGTAACCCAGTGATAACGCAGTGATCCAAACATTAACCATTGGGAAATTGTTGTTCGCTGTGTACTGACCTTTGTATTGAGGCGCCCACAAAACATTCCAACTTGTTGGGGTCGTCTTAACGACATCAGCATTGTATGCCAAACCGTAAGGGCCACAATTGTAAGGCACACCATAGCGCTGGCCTGCGTAAATTGGAGTGGTATCTTCGAGGAACACCGGCAACAGTTTTTTCATGTTAGGAATGTTAGCTGGGTTCACCGTTTGAAATAGTGGATTAGCTGTATCAAAGCCATAGAATTGAGGTTTTTTAGGTAATTCGTATGGTGGTGAAATAAGATCAGCTGTGCCATTCTTTGCCGCAAGATAAAACTCATCTTGATCGGTTGGGTTTGTAACCTCNNGGTGCGGCGTAGCCAGCCCAGCAATTGATTCTCAACACTTCACTGTTAGAAGGAGCAGGAGCTTCTTCTGGAGCCTTTGACATAGCAAAAGCAGGTGCAGTTAATAATGCTGCACTGATTGTCAGAGCGGCAATTTTTAAGAGTTTACGCATCCTGAATCTCCTTTTTGTGCGTTAATACAGGTAACAGAAACAAAGCGCCGAAGAAATTCTTCGGCGCTTTGTAGTGAATCTAATTACATTGAGTAAGATAGACCACTCATGACCCATGCTTCGTTCTCATGATTCGAGTCGTTATCACGTAGTGCATCAAGGGTTACACTGTAGTTGGCTGATACATACATTGCAACGCCATGACCTAGATCAACTGAAACGCCAACTGATAGAGGCAGATCAGAGAAGCCAGCATCAAAATCATTATCGTAATCCATGTAGCCGATGCCAATACTACCAAACAACTCAGCAGTTTCGGTCAAAGACTTTGCGCCATCAAATGCTAGCTTGGCATAGATGCCATCATTTGAGTCGTTATCAAAGTTATAGTAAACATAAAAGCTTGTTGACAGATAGTCGTTCAACGCGGCACTGATACCACCATAAAACTCTTGATCTCTAAAACCATCGTCCCAAGCATTCCCAGGTAGATAGTAGTAGATGTAACCAAGTTCTAAACTCAGCGTATCATTGAGGTCATAGGTTCCGTAAAGGACGTAGTCAAATTCGTCCCAGGTGTTATCATCACCAGCAGCATAATCACCATCGACCGTACGATAGTCAGCCCAAAACAGGCCGTGGACTGCCAATTTGTCGGTGATCGCAAAGCCGCCATCAATCCACGGTTGCACTGCACCATTGTCGTCACCAATCAGGTCCATACCACGCCAGATGTAACGACTGGCATAGTCGACACCTGCATCTACGCTAAATTTCTCTCCAGCCATTGCTGTACCAGATAAGCACACCAGTACTAACAACATCAGTGAAATTTTCTTCATCCAATTTCCTCCCATACTTTGTTACCTCCCAAAATGATATAGAACTACTAAATCCGTGTAACACCGTTGTTACAACGTATTTTTAGAGCTGTAATTTCAGTTAGCTTCAAACTTTACTCGCGTAAACATATTATCTATAGTTTAACTACAGAGCATGGAACATGCCAAAGTATAGCGTAGTAATTTAGATTGTCACGTAAACGCCTAAAATACGCCCAAAATACGGATGTATACGTCAATACTATTGTGGTTTCACTATATTATGCTGAATGGTAACAATATGGGGAAAGGGGTGTGCGGTTTTGAAACAGCTGTATTAGATTGGGGCAAGCCCCCAGTGCGTGCGGATGTACTTCGTATACCGATTGGTAGTTTTAGGGGGAATAATTAACAGTTTGAGTTGCCAAACGTATTTGGGGCATGAACAAAATGTCCATGCCCCAGTTGAGTGTTTTGATCCACGCTGACTGTGTTTGTTATTGAAAACGATTTTTAGCCACAGATAACGCGCGCAATATCTAAATCAAATTCTTTAATCTTTCGGTAGATGGTATTACGGCTGATACCGAGCATTTGGGATGCCTGAACGATATTGCCTTCAGATTGTTCCAGAGCTTGAATAAGTAAATCTCTCTCCATGTCTTTAAGGGGACGGACAAGGCCAGAGCATACGTTACCCTTTTCTTGATCACTGGAATCTAATTCCATCAGTTCTGGAGTTAATATGCCATCTTCACCAACCATATTAAGAGCGCGTTCTATGGCATTTTCTAGTTCACGAATATTACCCGGCCACGGGTGAGCATGGCAAGCTCGTAAAAATGGTTCGGTAATTTTAATGTCACGACGCCCCAAACGGGTCGATAATTTCTTTACGAGCGACTCAACGAGAATTGGAAGGTCGTTTAAACGTTTTCTTAGTGGTGGAATCTGTAACATAATGACATTGAGTCGGTAAAAAAGGTCTTCACGGAAATTCCCTGCCGCCATCTCTTTTTTTAGATCTTTGTGGGTTGCCGCAATAATACGGATATTAACTGGAATTTCGGTTGATGAACCAATGCGTGACACTCTTCGTTCCTGAATCACCCGTAAGAGCTTTACCTGAGTGTACATTGGCATATCGCCAATCTCATCAAGGAACAGGGTGCCACCGTCCGCCATTTCAAACTTACCAGCTTTTCCACCCTTTGATGCGCCAGTAAAAGCCCCATCAGTGTAACCAAATAATTCGCTTTCAATTAAAGTTTCAGGCGTTGCACTACAGTTGATGGCAACAAATGGTTTGTCACGTCGTGGGCCAAGGGTATGAATGCTTTGAGCAAACATCTCCTTTCCCGTGCCACTTTCACCGCAAAGCAGCACCGTTGAAGGGCTTGCTGATGCGATCTTGGCGCGCCGCTTAGTTTCCTTAATCAGCGGACAGTTTCCAATAATATCGTCGACCATGTAACGCGCAGGGAGCGGAATAACAACCCTGCGTGGTTGATTCTTGGTGCCCTTTTGGTAATTTTTAAATACCGCTACGGCACCAATGCAATTGCTGAAATCGTCGTAAAGTAGTCGACCAGAACTGTAGAATTTACGGTTGTTTTTTTCAAAAACTACCTCTTGATTTTCATAACTGGTTCCAGTAGTTAATAACCCTAAAATAGGTGTTGCTTTGCTTAAAATTTGGCTGACGTGGCAACCGATCGCATCACTGGCCGTTGTCTCAACCATATGTGCTGCGGCTTCATTTAACTGGGTAACAATACCCTTCGTATCGACAGTCATTAACCCTTCAGACATGGTATTAATAATTGTTTCAGAATATTTATATGCTGAAAAAAGTTTATGATTGGCACGATGCAAACGGAATTGGTTTTCGATCGCATTGGCTCCGGCGACCACCATTCCCAACGTATGGTCATTGGCATGATGATATTCACCCGTCATATTTAAAACACCAATTAATTGTCCATTTGGATCAAAAATAGGCGCGGCTGAACAGGTCATCAAGTGATTCGTTTCACAAAAATGCTCCACAGCATGGATATGCAGTGGCCGGCGCTCGACCAAGCAGGTACCGATAGCATTGGTACCCTTATACGATTCGCTCCAATTTGCCCCAGCGCACATCTGTTCGTCATCAGCACTACCTAAATCCTCATGGTTCCCCATGATTGACAGAACATAACCATCTTCATCAGCTAGAACAACTTTAAAGCCCG